>SDXZ01000117.1 GCA_004210805.1 Acidovorax sp. | reverse complement strand
AAGTTCATCACTGAGTACGATGGATTGATCCAGTCGTGCAAGCCTGCTCAGGGCAGCGGCTTGCATTCAGGGTTACCCGCAGAAATCACCAAACATCCCGTGAGGAAATGCAGGCTGCCTCCGGCGCCGGGACCGTTGCTGGCCTTATGGCATTCGATCCCATGGGCCTTGCGCCGCCCATTCAATGACGGTGTCAATCGGCTCTGGGCAAAGCTGCATTCAAATTAATCTGTATGTGCGGTATTGCTGGACTGATTTCCCAAAGGCCTGCGGCAGCGCTTCAGAGTCATTTGGCGCCAGCCTTGGCTTGCCTTCGCAGGCGTGGTCCCGACGATCACGGCGTTGAAATCTGGGAGGGCCCTGGTCACAGCGTGGCGTTGGGCCACACGCGCCTGAGTGTCATTGATCTGACGGAGGCGGCCCACCAGCCCATGACCAGCGCAGATGGTCGATTTGTGTTGGTCTTCAACGGAGAAATCTACAACTACCGAGAACTGCGCCAAGCGTTGGAAGCTCGGGGTTGCCGGTTCCGCTCAGCGTCGGACACTGAGGTGTTGCTTCAGGCATGGATTGAATGGGGCGAGGCAGCGTTGCCACGCTTTGTGGGCATGTTTGCCTTCGTACTTCTGGATCGACGGACTGGCGATCTGCATGGCGCACGCGACGCTTTTGGAATCAAGCCGCTGTATTACCGCGCAGACAGTGAAGGATTGGCGTTTGCCTCGGAAGTGCCCGCTTTGCGAGCCATGCTGCCCCATCCAGTTGAGCTCGACTGGCAGACTTCATACGACTATCTAGTCCATGGCCGTTACGAAACCGGTGAGCGGACTTTTTTCCGGGACGTTGTGGCATTGCCTCCTGGCCAATGTTTTCGCTATTCGTTTGAGTCGCGGCAAATGACTCTTTGCTCATGGTGGCGACCCACCATAGCGGTCGCGCCGCGTTTGTCATTCGATGACGCGGCGGAAGCTCTAAGAAGCCGACTTCTCGATAGCGTGCGGCTGCATCTGCGCAGCGATGTGCCGTTGGGGGCCGCTCTATCTGGTGGCGTGGATTCGTCCGCCATCGTCGGTTGCATGCGGCATCTGGAGCCTGATGCTCCGATTCACACGTTCAGTTTTATCGCTGCGAACAGCGCGGTCTCTGAAGAGCAATGGGTGGATCAGGTGAACACTGAAGCCGGTGCCACGGCCCACAAGGTGTTCATTCAGCCCAGCGAGTTGGTTGCCGACCTGGATGACATGATTGCCACCCAAGACGAGCCCTTCGGCAGCACCAGCATTTATGCCCAATACCGGGTGTTTCAATTGGCACGAGAGCATGGCGTGACCGTGACACTCGATGGTCAAGGTGCCGATGAACTGTGCGGCGGCTATGTCGGCTATCCGGGGCCGCGTGTGCGTAGCCTGCTGGACGAAGGCCAGTGGGCAGGTGCCGTCGCGTTCTTGCGCGAGTGGGGGCGCTGGCCGGGCAGGGCAGGGCTCGAAGGTTTCAAATCGGCAGTGGCTGAATACACCAGCGAGTCCGCCTATCAAGCGCTGCGCCGCATGAATGGTGCCGATGCTTGTCCGCCGTGGCTGGACGGGCGCGCGTTGGCCGACGCGGGCGTGGCGCTGCGTTTCCCACGCGAAGTGCCAGCTCAGACAGCCCCAGGTCGTCGGCTGGTGGCAGAGTTGGCCCGCTCGCTGCATGGCGTCGGCCTGCCTGGACTGCTTCGCCACGGCGACCGCAACTCCATGCGTTTCTCGGTAGAAAGCCGCGTGCCTTTTCTGACGACGGAGTTGGCCGACTTTTTACTGACGCTGCCTGAAGAATATTTGGTGTCGCCCCAGGGCGAAACCAAACACCTGCTGCGCCGAGCCATGCGTGGCCTCGTGCCGGACGAGATTCTGGATCGTCGCGACAAGATCGGCTTTGCCACGCCCGAGCAAGCATGGCTTTTGCAGATGGCGCCGCAGGTGCGTGAGTGGCTGCGGTATCCGGTGAATTTGCCCTTCTTCCGCCAGGACGAGGTGCTGAAGACTTTCGATCAGGTCGTTGCGGGACAGCGCCCCTTCAGTTGGCAGGTTTGGCGCTGGATCAACTTCACGCGTTGGCACGCGCAGCACTTCGCGGATTGAGTTGCTGTGGCCCGTCTGCTGTTGTTATCGCTTTCGCCCATCGCGTCCGATCCCCGCGTGATGCGCCAGTATGAGGCGCTGAGCGACGCGCATGAGGTCCATGTGATGGGCTTCGGCAAGTGCCCACCTGGGGTGCGCCATTTCACGCCTGTGGACCAACCGCATGCGGGCCGCACCGTTCTATTGCGCAACGCCCTGCGGCTGGCTTTTCGCCGCTACAGCGCCTATTACTGGCAGCACCCTCAGATCCAAGCACTGGAGAAGGCTGCGGCGCAAGTTCCGGCCGGATTCGATCTGGTACTGGCCAACGATGTGATGGCCTTGCCGATGGCGCTGCGGCTTGCGGGCAATGCGCCTGTGTGGCTCGACGCGCACGAATATGCACCCCGCGAATTCGAGGACCTGTGGGCATGGCGCATGTTGCTGGGGCCTTTCTTCGATGCTACTTGCCGTGACGCGCTGCCACGCGTGGCGCGCATGAGCACTGTGTGCGCAGGCATCGCGCGCGAGTATGAGCGGTGTTACGGCGTGCCCGTGTCCGTCATGCCCAATTCCCCTGAGCCCCAAGCCTTGCCCGTGCAGCCGACGCGTGCCGACCGCATTCGGCTGATCCACCATGGCGCAGCCATCGCCTCGCGCAAGATCGAGGTGATGATCGACTTGATGGACCATCTGGACGATCGCTTCAGCCTTGATCTGATGCTGATGGAGCAAGACCCGGCGTACCTCGCCACCTTGAAGCAACGGGCCGCAAGGCATGCGCGCATCCGGTTCATTCCACCCGTGCCCATGCGAGATATTGCGGCGCACACCAACGGCTATGACGTCGGCCTGTTCCTGCTGCCGCCCACCAATTTCAATTACCTGTACGCGCTGCCCAACAAATTCTTCGAATTCATGCAGGCGCGCCTGGCCATTGCCATCGGCCCTTCGCCTGAGATGCAGGCCCTGGTGACGGAGCTTGGCTGCGGCGTGGTCAGCAGCAGTTTCGATGCGGCAGATCTGGCCACCCATCTCTCGCGCCTCACCGCTCAGGACATCGATGCTATGAAGCGCGCTTCAGACGCTGCCAGCCAGCGCTTCAATGCGGCGGTCACTCGTCAATGGCTTCGTGACGAGGTGGGCAGCTTGCTGGCCAGCCGTGTCCACACGGTCCGCTGACGCCATGCGTGCGCTGGTTTTAGGCACCCAGTCGTTCATCGACGGCGGCACCAAGGTGGGTTCGCAGCATCTGGCGCAAGCGCTGGCGGCGGCGGGTTGGTCGGTGGACTATGTGCCTACGCTGTCGTCGCCCGTCGACGTGGTGGGCCGCCAGCGCCATGCCCGGCTGGGCAGGGCATGGAGGCATGGGCTGAGGCAGCGTTCGGTGAGCATTTCGCAGGGGCTCACCGAATGGAGCCTTCAGTCGTTGTTTCCTGCGCATCGACTTTTACTGCGCTGGCCCTGGCAGTTGGCGGCGTACGGGCAACGGTGTCCGGCGCCCCTGCGCGATGTGACTTTCGACGCCTGCATTGCCGATGTGGCCCCCAACATGTTGCTGATGCACCAGATCACGGCCCGTGCCAAGGTCTGCCGCCTGAACGACTGGCCGCAGGGGTTTGCACGCGATCTGCATCCGGTGCTCATCAACGGGCTCGGGTCCATGGTGGGTGGCCCCGATTTTGATGAAGTGTGGGCCGTCTCTGAACCCCTGGCGGAATATGCCCGTGCGCTGAACCCGCAGGGTGAGGTGGTGCACATTCCCAATGGGGTAGAGGCCCGTCTTTTGATGCCTGCCACGCAAAGCCCGGCGGCGCGACAGCCGCGCAGCGCGGTCTATGTCGGCGGGCTCACGGCTTGGCTGGACACCGGCTTGCTCGCCCAGACCGCGCGCTTGCTTCCCGATTGGACCTTTGCGGTGTACGCCCCTGGTACGCCCCCGCAGCACGGATGGCCGCCCAACCTCCAATGGCGCGGCAGCGTTGGCCGTGCGGAACTGCCAGCGGTTCTCCAAAGCCATGAAGTGGGCCTGATTCCTTTTTGCGAGGCCGATGGACGCATGCGCTACGTCGAGCGTCCCTTGAAGTTCTATGAGTACATCGCAGCGGGATTGGGTGTGGCCAGCACGGATCTGGGCGCGATGCGCCATGGGATGGGTGACCTGGCCTGCTACGGCAACGATGCGCGGACATTCGCCGATGCCATCGTTCAGGCCCGGGAGGAGGCGCTGGTTCGCTCTGCGAGCTTCGCGAAAGACTTCGTGCAAGCTCACGACTGGAGTGCGCGCGCACAGACCATGTTGGCCCGTCTGGAGATGCTGCTGGCGTGAAAAACTACCTTTTGTACGACTTCATGCAGGTGGCGGGAGGCGCAGAGCGCGTCACGCTCACGCTGGCCGAGGCCTTTCCGGACTTTCAAACCCTGGTCAGCCGGTGCTACCCAGCTGCCCAACCGCTGCTGGAAGGTTCCTCCGCGAACGTCCAGGAGTTGCGGGGCGGCTGGTCCATGTGCCTTCCCCGCATCCTGGAGAGCATGTGGTGCTTCCGCTTCAGGGCCGAGCGGTTGCAAGAGGCACACACCGTGCTCTACAGCGGCTTCTATGCCCCCTTGGCGGTTTACCAGCAGCGATCTGGTCGACGCATTTACTACTGCCACACGATTCCCCGTTTCGCCTACGACCTTTACGACCGCACTTTGGCGGGCTTCCCATTCTGGCTCCGGCCGTTCTACGCAATCTTCGTGCGGTGGTTTCGCAAGCAGTACGAAGCGGCCGTCGGCCAGATGGATCGCATTTTTGTGAACTCGGAGAACGTTCGCGCACGGCTCCAGCGCTATACAGGGTTGGATGCCGAGGTGGTCTACCCCCCAGTGGCCACACAGCACTTTCGGTTTTTGGCCGATGAGGGCTACTACCTCTCTACCGCACGGCTGGTACCCAACAAACGGGTCGATGTGATCGTGCAGGCATTCCTGCAAATGCCGAACCGGTCGCTGGTAGTACTTTCCGGAGGTCCGGAGCTGGAGCGATTGAAAGCCATCGCGGGACATGCGCCCAATATCCGGTTCACTGGCTGGCAGACCGATGAGGCCCTGCGACGCTGGGTTGGCAATGCCCGCTGCGTGATCTATCTGCCAGTGGATGAGGACTTCGGTATGTCGCCTGTGGAGGCCATGGCAGCGGGCAAGCCGGTGATCGGGGTCGCGGAGGGGGGCCTGTTGGAGACGGTCGTGCCCGGTCGCACCGGCGTGCTCATCGCACCGAGCGCCGCACCGGAAGCTGTGATGGAAGCGGTGACGCAGATCGAGCAGGTGCACGGCGAGCTGTTGTCGGCCCAATGCCGGCAACGCGCTCAGCAATTCACCGAAGGCGTCTTTATTGCCCGGATGGTGGCCATCCTACTGTAAACGCTTGGGTGTTCACTCCGTCGAGCGGTGGCCGCGCCAGTGCGCGATGCACAACAGCGACGACACCGCCAGGTAGCGCACGGCATTGGCCCACGACTGGAAAATCTTCGAACGGTCTATTTTGGCGGTATGCATGGGCAAGGTGTTTTCCTTGATGCGCAGGCCTTGGCGCCGCATCAGTAGCAACGTGCCGATGTCCTGGTAGTCCAGCAAGGTCGCTTCGGTGGAGACCGCCACTTCGAGGGCCTTGCGGTTGTAGAGTCGAAAGCCGGACACGAAATCGTGCAGCGCAAAACCCGTCAGGAACCGGAACCATCTCCAAGCTAGGCGGCGCACCCAGCTGGTTCGCGTGGAAAAATGGCTCACCACCACGTCGCTTTCCTGGCGGTGGGACAACAGGCTGGGGATTTCTTCCACCTCATAGCGGCCTTCCGCATCGATCGTGATCACCGCGCCGTAGCCGCGGGCCAGTCCGTAGCGAAGCCCCGTCTGTAAGCTGCCCCAAGTGGTCATCGCCAGCAGGGGGCGCAGCACCCGTGCGCCGGTGCTCTCTGCCAGATGGCAGGTGCCATCCGTGCTGCGGTTGTCTACCACAAGCACGTCGGCGCCCACTAGAGTGCGAACGCGCTGGATGAGGTGCTGGATGCCTGCCGCATGGTTGCGGGTGGAGATCACCACGAGGACGCGTGGATTGGGCGCGGCCGGCGTGCTGCCCAGGGCCAGGTACTGGTATTGGTGCGCCAGCGCGCGTTCGCACTGGGCAATGTCGAAATGCTGGAGCAGGGCCTGGTGGCCCGCCTCGCCGAACTGGATGCGCAGCCGCGTGTCGTGCTGCAGGCGCGCCAGGGTACTGCGCCAGCTCTCCACGTCTTCGATGGGCACATGCAGCCCGGCATGGGCGTATGCCACAACCCAGGGCATACCGGAGCCGGGCAGGTCCGTCACCACGCAGGGGCGCTTGTGCATCATTGCTTCGAGCAATACGATGCCAAAGGCTTCCGTGCGCTCGCGCGATGCCAGGCAGAAGACGTCGCAGCGTTCCAGCAGCGCGTGTTTTTCGGCATCCAGCACCGAACCAACGAGGCGCACGGCGGGCTTGCGGTCCGCGGACGTAGTTTCGCGAATCAGCGATTCCAGGGATACCCGCAATTCGCCTTCGCCAGCGATCATCAGTTCGACGCCCGGCATGGCCTGAACGGCCTTGATCAGCGTCTCGAATCCTTTGTAGTAGGTCAGGCGCCCGATGGACAGCAACCGTAACTGGGTGCCAGGCCGCCATTGGAGTTCGCTGCGCAAAGTGGCAGGCGCTGGCGGTTGCCGCAGGTTAATGCCCAGGGGAATGACCTCGCACTTGCTGCGCCATGGCTGCAGGGCTCGGCTGGCTTCCAGATAGGGGGGTGACGTGGCAAAAATCAACTGAGCCCGGTCGAGCACTGCGTGCTCGAAGGGGCGGTACAGGAAGTACGCCAGCGCCACGGACAGCTTGATGTCTGACATCACGATGTCCGAGTGCCAATGCACCACGCAGGGTACCTTGCGCGCTGCGGGCAGCGTCAGCGCCCAAAGCGCCGAGTTGTTGGGCAGGTGCAGATGCAGCACGTCGGGCTGAAAGCGTCGAATGGCACGCCCGAGCGCCGAGCGAAAACCCAGTGCGATCGGGGCGTACACCAGGTTGAATTGCACCGGCACCCGTTCCAACCAGGGCGGATCGTTCGGCAGGGGCGTGCCGTGCACCAAGGCCGATGCCTCAATGCCTTGCGCCCGCTGCGCCTCAATCAGGTCGGCAAGAAACACTTCCATGCCGCCCAGGTAGGGCGGGAAGAACTTGCCGATATGCAAAACGCGCAATGCCACGGTGGTCTTGCCAAGCGTTTATTTCTTTGCGGCGGCGATTTGCGCACGCACCTGTGGATATTGTGGATTGCGCGGGTCGAGCGCAATGGCGTGGTCCACGTCTTTCAGGCTGTCGTCCAGACGACCGGCAGTGCGGTGCGCCATGGCCCGGCCGTAGTACGCCGGCGCTGCATTGGGGTTTCGCGCAATGATCTGATCGAACAGCACAATCGCCGCCTTCGTGTCGCCCTTGCCCACCTGGGCCATTCCCAGACCCAGCATCAGGCGCTGATTGTTCGGAGTGGCATTCAGCAAGGTGCTGAAGTCGCTGACGGCGTCGTCGTACCGCTGTGCACCGATCGCGGCTTCTGCACGGCGCATGCGCATCGACTCCCGCATGCGTTCGACTTCCTTGTCGGTAATGCCTTCGGCTGCGCGCGTCATGCCTCGGGTAAAGCTGTCGTACGCCATGGCGAACTGTCCCAGCGCAAAGGCGGATTCGCCGCGATGGTAGTACAGCGGCAGATCAGTAAAGCCCTGTTTTTCAGCTTCGGTGAAAGCGGCTAGCGCTTCAGCGTGCTTCTTTTGCTGTTGCAGCGCCACGCCGATGTTGAAGCGCGCGGACCCTTGCAGCGACCCGAGGGCTTCAGCGGTGGCGAAGTTCCTCTGGGCCTCGGCCACTGAGCCGCGGTCTAGGTGGTAGGCACCCAGGTTCAAGAATGGCCGCCAGCGGCCAACGGCACTCGGGGATGCCTGCAGGTCGATTTTTTCGGCCGCGTCACCCCATGCTGAATAGTCGTCCCGCAACGATTGAACGCGATCGACTGCCAGCACGCCGAACAACATGCCCACGGTGCAGCCCACCGCGTACACGGCTTTGGGCTTGAACCCGGTCAGCACGATAGCAACCAGTATCGGCACTGCAATGGCCCAGAGATAGCTGCGATACAGCACGAACGGGTCCTGCACCCAGACGGTGGCGAACTCGGTGACGTACAGCAGTAGGGGGAACATGAGCGCAACGCCCACCAGGCTCAACGCCCCGCGCCGGCGCAGCAAGGCCCAAAGGGCGCCCGCCCAGAGGGCCCCGTAGCCGATGACGCCCAGAATCTGCGGGAAGGCCATGTACGACAGCGGAAACGCCGGCCGCAAGTCCACCGACATCCACATCACATTCGGGATGAACCACAAGAGTCCATAGACGAAAAAGAGCGCCGCTTCGTTCAGGATGCTGAGCGGGTACATACGCTGCGTGATGCCCGGGCTCAGACGCTCCAATTGCTGGGCGAAATCCAGCGAGCGCTGGTCGAACAGCTTGCCGATGAATTCGCCGTATATGCCGAAGAAGATCACCGCGGCCACCGCAATCAGCGCGGCCGATGCGGCCGCTAGCGTGGCAATCGTCTTCCAGCTGGGCCGCCGCACATGGATGTAAAGCGGCACGCTCATTGCGGCGATCATGACCGCATGCTCCTTGGATAGCACGGCCGCCACGTAACTCAGGAGGGTCAGGCCATACCAAAGCATGCCTCGGCCGGACAGGCCCCGCACGAAGCACCAGCACGCCAGCACCGCGAACAGTGTGGCCATGACGATCGAGCGCTGCACGAGATATCCCACGGCATACACCGCCATGGGATTGACCGCGAACAGCGCTACCCCGACCCGCACCGCGGCCAGGCGCGACAGGCCGAAATGCGGCTCCGATTCGAATTCTTCCGGGAAACGCGTGCGCACCAGCAGATCACGCACCAGGACGTACAGCGCCGCCACCGTGGCTAGATGCAGCGCGATGTTCACAATCCGTTGCTTGCCCCAGCCTGGCCCGGCCAGCGAATCCACCCAGACGAAGCTGCCGTACGACAGCATCCGCTGCTTGAAAGTGAGCAGGCTGCCGTAGCTGCCGAAGATCGCGCCGTCCGACAGCCGCAAATCGTCGAACAGCAATGCATGGTTCCAGCCGGGCAAGTAGATGACCAGCACGGCCGCGAGAACGGCGATGCCGAAAACAGCAAAGGATAGAGACGGTTTAGCCATGGGCGGGGTACGGGCAGGTGGACGGATCCGGCGGCAGACGGTGCGCGCAAACAGCCCGGAAGTCTAAGCGATGGGCTCTTTCGCCGGCAGCAGGCAACTTGATCCTGACCGCTGACATGAGGGACATGCTTTGTCTTAACGACACCTCCGATCAAGCCAGGCCGCAAGTGCCGTGGCCCAGCATCAAATCCAGATTCTGCACCGCCGCCCCTGACGCTCCCTTGCCCAGGTTGTCGAACACTGCCGACAACAGCACCTGCCCATGCTGCGGGTTCGCAAACACCGAGAGCCGCAGCTGGTTGGTGCCGTTCAGCGCCTGCGGGTCCAGGTGCTCAGTGGCCCGAACGTCCTCGGTCGCCATCACCTCGACATGCCTCGCCCCTGCGTAGTGGTCGTGCAGGCAAGCCTGCAGTTGGTCCGCGGTGGCACCACCGGGCAGCTGGCGCAGCAGCAGGGGAATGGTCAGCACGATGCCTTGGCGGAACGCGCCGTAGGCGGGCAGAAAGAAGGGGCGCTCGGTGAGCAGGGCGTGTTTTTCGATCTCTGGCGTATGTTTGTGCGCAAGCTTCAGCCCATACACCTGGAACGCAGGTGCCTGCACTGCCGCTGCGCCTTCATGCTGGTCCACGCGAGCCCGCCCGCCGCCTGAGTACCCGGACACCGCATGGATGATGATGGGGTGGTCAGCGGGAACAAGGCCGGCCTGGACCAAGGGCCGCAGCAACGCAATGGCGCCGGTGGGATAGCAGCCGGGGTTAGTCACCCGGCGGGCGGACGCAATGCGTGCGGATTGTTCGGGGCTCATCTCGGGAAACCCATAGACCCACTCCGCGTCCGTGCGGTGAGCGGAGCTCGCGTCGATCACCCGCACGGCGGGGTTGACGATGGACGCTGCCGCCTCGCGCGCGGGCCCGTCGGGCAGGCAGAGGATGGCGATATCGCAGCTGTTGATGGCCTCGGCGCGGCGGGCGGGGTCCTTGCGCTCGCCTTCGGGCAGGGTCAGCAGCTGCAGGTCGGTGCGGCCGCGCAGGCGCTCGTGGATCTGCAGGCCGGTGGTGCCTTGGTCGCCGTCGATAAAAACAAGGGGTGCGCTCATGGGGTGCTCCGGTGCCAGTGAATGGCTAACAAAAGGACAAGAACAAAAGGGAATGCCGAATCTTCGGCGCCGCCGTAAACTTTGAAAAGTTGAATTTCATAAACACAAAGATCAGATTAGCTGAACGTCTATGCGCGAACTCAACCTTGACCGGCTGCGCACGCTGGTCACCATTGCCGATCTGGGATCGTTCGCCGAGGCCGCGCGGGTGCTGCACCTGGCGGCACCCACGGTCAGCCTGCACATCGCCGACCTGGAGGCGCTCTTCGGCGCGCCGCTTTTGGTGCGCAAGCGCGGCGAGGTGCATCCCTCGGGCGTGGGGGAGGCGCTGGTCGAACGGGCGCGCCGCCTGCTGGCCGACGCGGACGAAACGCTGGAGGCTGTGCAGCGCCAGGTGCTGGGCCTGGCCGGCCGGGTGCGGCTGGGTGCGTCCACCGGGGCCATCGCCCACCTGCTGCCGCAGGCGCTCGAGGTGCTGGGCCAACACCACCCGGGCATCGATGTGCAGGTGGCGGTGCTGACGTCGCACGACACCATGGCGCGCCTGGCCAACGGCTCGCTGGATGTGGGGCTGGTCGCGCTGCCGCAAGGCGCGGTGCAGGGTGTCAAGGTGGAGCCCTGGCGGCGCGACCCTGTGATGGCGTTTGTGCCGTCGGCCTGGGCTGCGCCCCAGCGCGCCACGCCGAAGTGGCTGGCAGGCCAACCCCTGATCCTCAACGACGTGGGCACAAGCCTGTCGCGGCTGACGGCGGAATGGTTTGCACTGGCAGGTGAGCACCCGAAGGCGCGCATTCAGCTCAACTACAACGACGCGATCAAGAGCCTGGTGGCCGCGGGCTATGGCGCGACATTGCTTCCGCACGAGGCTTCACCATCCGCAGCCACGCCGCTCGACCCGCGGATCCGCATGCTGCCCTTGCGCCCCGCGCTGTGGCGCCCGTTGGGCATCGCGCACCGGGCGGGTGCCGTGGAGCGGGCGACGCAGCATGTGCTGGATGTGCTGCGGCAGCAGCGCCAGGCGTGAACAAGACAGGTTGTCCGGCGCGCCCAGGTGCGGGTGTTGGCGGGCGGGCGCTCGGTCGCTGTGCAGCCAGAATATGGATAAAAAGTGCTGCCAGCGCTTATTTAACAAGCGCTTGAAGCTATAGAAATAGTAGCAAATGACTGTGAATCGGTGCGCGTGCACCCAGCGGCCGCCCACTCGGACGGCGGGTCTGCCAAACGGCGGCGCATCTCGTGGGCAGCTCGGCAGCGCGCGTGGGCCCGGTATGTCTTGCGAAGGCTCTGGCGGTCAGCCAGCGTCCTGCAGTGCGTTCAGGCCACCGCGTCCGGCGACAGCGCGCTGAGCACCATCCGGATGATCAGCTCCTCGGCCTTCTCGTAATCGCGCTCGGTCAGCGCCGGCTTGCCCAGCAGCAGGGCGAACTGCGCCTCTTGCTCGGCGTAGGCCTGCGTCACCGACCAGATGATGAACATCAGGTGCGTGAAATTGACCTTGGCAATGCGGCCCTCGCGCGCCCAGCGCTCGAAGGTGCGCACCTCGGTCTTGAGCAGCGGCCCCACGCGGTCGATGATGGCCTGGCCGTAGCGTGGCGCACCGGCGATCACCTCTTTGGTGAACACCTTGGCCCCTTGGGGGCGCGTGCGCGAGTACTGGAGCTTGGCGCGGATGTACCGGCGCAGCGCCTGCTGCGGGTCGTCGCTGTGCGAGAGGTCTTCCATGCCGGCGAGCCACTGGGTCAGCACATCGTCCAGCACCCGCTGGTACAGCGCCTCCTTGCTGGGGAAGTAATACAGCAGGTTGTGGCGGCTGATGCCGATGGCGGCGGCGATGTTCTCGAGCGACGCGCCTTCGAAGCCGAACTGCGCAAAGTGGTTCTCTGCCTCGGCCAGCATGGCCTGCTCCTTGAGCAGGCGCGACGCGGTGGGTGCCCGGGGTGCGGCTTCGTCAGCGGCGGCTGGGCCTTTGGACCGGGTGGTGGGG
>SDXZ01000116.1 GCA_004210805.1 Acidovorax sp. | reverse complement strand
CGCGGATTCGGGCGGTGGCGGGGGCGTCTCGGCGGGGGCGCTTGCAGTCGCCGCTGCAGGCTCTGTAGAAGCGGTGGGCGTATCGGCGCAACCGCCTAGGCACAGTGCCACGGCGAGCAGGGTCAAAGGGACAACGCTGGTGTAGTGCATGGGTAAGACCTCGAAGAAAGTGAAGGGACAGATGAAATCGCGGCGATGAGTTGCTGACTTGTGCAGAGCGTTACGCGGGGGCGCGGCCGTGAAAGGAGATGTGACTCACGACGCTTTGCAACACATCACGCGAAGCCATAGCGGGTGGCGGCTGCAACGCGTTCTGCGAGTCGGGCGGGTGGTCCCTCAGGGAGGCGGTGCCGTCACCGTTCTCGACGCAGCCACCGGGCTTAGCGACTCATGGGACCCATTGCCAAAAGACGACCTGCGCAAATTTGGCGTCGCTGGCCCAGGGGTCCCAGATGGTCTTGTCGCCCTTGCTTTTGGCGCCCGGCCAGGGCCCGAGGGAGGTGGACATTGCAGAGGCATAGCTGCCGCGTATGCGCAGCTTTGCGGGCTTGCCATCCGCGGTGTAGCTGTACCCGCCCGCCGGCGTGTCGGGGCCTGGGTAGACCACAATCACGTGGCCGTTGGAGGTTTCCGACTTTCCGCCCACGACCAGCGCGCCTTCCCGGGCGAGTCGCCCCACCTGTCCGGCGGGTACCACTTTCCAGTGCGCTTGGCCGCGCATGTGCTCGATCAGCGCGTTGGCGTTCATCCACGGTTGGTCGGGCAAATACTGTTTGATGACGTGCCATACCGCATGGCTGCATGAATTGGGATGAAGCGAATAAGCGGCGTCGCAGGCTTGTTTGAGTTTGCTGACCGACTGCGCGGTCTCTACGTCGATGGGCACGAGGTCTTGTCCTGAGGGGTTTGGTGGTTTTTGGCGGATGGCGATGGAGCCTGTGAACTGCTCACATAACTCCGCGATCGTTCATTCCAGTGCAGGCTGGGTGGTTTGAAGTTGCCGCCGACGGCGGGGGACCGCACTTCAAAGCGCAACTCGCGCGGTATGCCGCGCTGCCACCGGCCGGCGGTGATGACGAGCTGCTCCGGCGGGTCGACGGGGAAGAGGTGCGCAATGCGGCCAAGACATCGGCCGGACTCGTCGACCAGGATGGGTCGCGGGAAGTCCTGCCACGGCGCGTCGGCGGGCAGGGCCTGATAGTGGTCTTCGGTGAATACGCTGAGCAAGCGAACCTTCGCCGGGGTTGCTCCCGTGGATGCGCCTGCCATCAGGGGACAGACCCTCACGGACGGGCGGTACGGTTCCATCTCTGCGGGCAAAGCAATACCGCGTTCTACCGTCAGGCAGACATCGGGCGCCAGGGTGACGAAGTCGCGCGCGTGTGCGGCGCAAGCACACGCAGCCAGTACCGTGAGCGCGCCAACGCGCCAGGCTGTGATGGACGTCAAAGGGGGAGCCTCCCAAACAACGAAATGAGCGGTCGCTGAGTGATATGAGTCACTCTGTAGCGCCGCCGAGTGTCGCTGGAGATTTCTGCTGTTTGACGTCAGGAAGTGCTGCGGCAACTGTTTGATGCAGCTGTCACAAATGCCAACATTCGGTCGCAGCACCCATCAGGGTGGACCCTAGGACTTCACGTCTGACCTGCAGCCCAGTTAGCCTGCCAACGCCTTCTCAATATCCCCCGCCAGCTTCTTCGGCGCATCTTGTGGCCCATAGCGGCGGATGACCTTGCCATCCTTGGCGACGAGGAACTTGGTGAAGTTCCACTTGATGGCCTTGCTGCCCAGCAGGCCCGGCGCCTCGGCGCTGAGCCAGCGGTACAGGGGCGAGGCGTTGGCGCCGTTCACGTCGATCTTGGCCATCATCGGAAAGCTCACGCCGTAGTTGAGCTGGCAGAAGCTGGCGATCTCTTCGTTGCTGCCGGGGTCCTGGCTGCCGAACTGGTTGCAGGGGAAACCGAGGACCACAAGGCCTTTGTCAGCGTACTGCTTGTGCAGCTCTTCCAGGCCGCCAAACTGGGGTGTGAAGCCGCAGGCGCTGGCGGTGTTCACGATGAGCAGCACCTTGCCCTGGTACTGCGATAGCGGCACGGTCTGGCCGTTCATCTGCTGGGCTTCGAAGTCGTAAATGGTTTCGGGCATGGGGCAGGCTCCTGAAGGGGAAGGGTGGACCGCGCCATCGTAGCCCCAACCGCCGCGGCGCGGCCCGTCAGTCAGTTGGCCAGTCAGGAGCCCTGGCTGCCGGTTGACGAAGCCGCTGCGGCGCCCGGGCGGCGGAACTGCAGCGCGGCGAGCAGGGACGCCAGCAGGATGAGTGCCCCGCCGAGCACCGTGCGCGCGTTCAGCGTGGCAGCGCCCAGCAAGGCCGACGAGACGCTGGCGAACATCACTTCAGAGAGCATCACCAGCGCCGTGGTGCCGGCGGCCAGGCGCGCGGCGCCGAACTGCAGCGCCCAGTTGCCCAGCATGAGCACGCCGGCCAGCAGCAGGCCGGTGATGACCCAGGTGCTGTTCACGGCGGGGAACGGATCGACCACGCCCACCTGCCGGCCCACCCACGCCACGGCCAGCGCCATCAGCATGCAGCCGCCGAACATCGAGAACATGCGCGCGGGCCCGGGCACGGCGTGCAGGCGGCGCAGCGTGACGTTGGTGAGTGCGAACATGAAGCCGCCCAACAGGGCCAGGCCGTCGGCCAGCGACAGGTTCTGAAACAGGCGCGCGGCGGGTGCACCTTCGGGCAGCAGGACCAGCACAACCCCCGCAAAAGCCAACGCCAGGCGCAGCAGCGCAGAGGGCGTGGGACGCTCGCCCAGCACCTTCCAGGCCAGCAGCACGGCCCAGGCGGGCATGAGATAGAACAGCAGGATCACGCGCACCACATCGCCGATGGTCACGGCCCAGTTGAAGGCGACGTTGTTGAGGCCCGAGCTCAGCGCCAGAAGCCAGAGTTCAGGATGGGCGCGCACCTGGGCCCAGATGCCGGGGCGCCAAGCCAGCAGCGCGAGCAGCACCACGGCATACATGAAGGCGGTCGCCCACAGCGGATGCAGGCCCGCTTGGTGCATGTGCTGAAACGGCCACCACGCCAGACCCCAGACAAAGGCGTTGAAGAGCAGGGCGGCGAAGGGGAGGCGGGAATGCATTTGAAGAGAAATTGGGTGCTGGCGCTTGATCTATAAGCGCCACTAGCTATCAATTATGTAGCTGATGCCGTGGCGTGGCGTAGCTTCTGCAACGACAGAACTTTGCGAGCGTTGCGAACAACCTGGGGGCCAGAGCCCGCTCCCTCTGCGCCCCGGCGACAACGTATGTTGCGGCGGCTAAGGGATACGGCCGGGGCGATCGCCCGATGCTGCGCGCACAGTGCGGCCGCGCAGTCGGCGCTCGCGTCGACCAACCAGACGGCAGTCTCCTCCCCTACCGCTGCACCACGTCAGTGGTGATGATCGTGGCGCGCAAGGTGCAGCAGGTGGTCCACCTCTTCGCGGTGCTTGACGCAGTTGCTCTGGTGCCACCGCTGGATGAGCCACATCACCCCCGCCACCACCAGGCCGAAGGTGGTGATGGCGCCGAACACCGACAGGCCGAGCTTGAGCGACAGACTGTAGAACGCCCCCAGCGCCAAGATGCACGCCTGCTCGTTGAAGTTCTGCACGGCGATCGAACGGCCGGCGCCCATCAGGTTGTGGCCGCGGTGCTGCAGCAGCGCATTCATGGGCACCACCAGGTAGCCGCCCAGGCCACCGAGCAAGATCAGGAAAGGGATCGCGAGCCAGATATTGCTGATGAACACCATCAGGATCAGCAGCAGGCCCATGGCGATGCCCAGCGGGATGACCTTGGTGGCCATGTCGAGGCGCATGCGCATCGACGCCACCACGGCGCCCACGGCGGTGCCGATGGCGACCACGCCGGTCAGCGCCGACGCCTGCGTGGTGTTGTAGCCCAGCGCTACGGCGGCCCAGGCCAGCACGATGAACTTGAGGTTGCCACCCGCGCCCCAGAACAGGGTGGTGGTGGACAGCGAAATCTGGCCGAGCTTGTCGCGCCACAGGCGGCCGTTGCAGGCCCAGAAGTCGGGCAGCAGGCTCAGCGCGTTCGACAAGATGCCGCGCGACGTGTCGCTGCGCATGGGGCGCATCTCCACCCCGGTGTGCGGGATGCGGGTGTTGAACCAAGCGGCCAGCATGTACACCGCGATCAGTGCGGCGATGGCCGCTTCGGCGGGTGTATCCACGCCGGTGTCGAACATGGGGACGTCGATGCCCAGCAGCATGCGCGACAGGTGCTGGCCCACCAGCTGGCCGCCCAACAGCACCCCGAGGATGATCGATGCAATGGTGAGCCCCTCGATCCAGCCGTTGGCCTTGACCAGCTGCGACGCGGGAAGCAGTTCGGTAAGGATGCCGTACTTGGCGGGCGAGTAGGCCGCGGCGCCGAGGCCTACCACGGCGTAGGCGATGAGCGGGTGCGAGCCGAACAGCATCATCAGGCAGCCCACGACCTTGATCGCATTGCTCACGAACATCACCTTGCCCTTGGGCAGGGCGTCGGCAAAAGCGCCCACGAAGGGCGCCAGCACCACATAGAACAACGCGAACATGGGCACCAGCGCGGCGCGCTGCCATTCAGGGGCGCCCCCTGCACGCAGGAGTTCGACGGCGGCCACGAAAAGTGCGTTGTCGGCCAGCGAGCTGAAAAACTGCGCCGACATGATGGTGTAGAAACCGCGCTTCATCGAATGGCTGGTGGCTGCATCAGTTGGGCTGATGCCCTGTTAAATGTGGGGAACGCTGGCGAGTGACAGGCGGTTATATCACGCGGATAAACGGCCGCAGTGCCAGAATCCAGCGCGTATTCCCTGGTAAATCCCTCGCCCAATCAGGTCCTTTTCATGCCCCGTCCCATTACCGCCACCATCCACACCGCTGCCCTGCACCACAACCTTGCGCGCGTGCGCCAAGCGGTCCCCGATGCCAAGGTCTGGGCGGTGGTCAAGGCCAACGCCTACGGCCACGGCATCGAGCGGGTGTACGAAGGCCTGCGCGGCGCCGATGGTTTTGCGCTGCTCGACCTGGCCGAGGCCGAGCGCGTGCGGCAGCTGGGCTGGCGCGGACCCATCCTGCTGCTGGAAGGCGTGTTCGAGCCGCGCGACCTGGAGCTGTGTTCGCGCCTGGGCCTGTGGCACGCAGTGCACTGCGACGAGCAGATCGACATGCTGGCGGCGCACAAAACGCAGGTGCCGCACCGCGTCTTCCTCAAGATGAACTCGGGCATGAACCGCCTGGGCTTTGCACCCGAGCGCTACCGCACGGCCTGGGCGCGGCTGAACGCGCTGCCGCAGGTCGATGAGATCTCGTTCATGACGCACTTCAGCGATGCCGACGGGGCCCGCGGCATCGCACACCAGGTGGAGGTGTTCAACACCGCCGCCGAAGACCTGCCAGGCGAGCGTACCCTGTGCAACAGCGCCGCCACGCTGCGCCACGGCACCGACGCGCGGGTGCGCGGCGACTGGGTGCGCGCCGGCATCGTGCTGTATGGCAGCGCGCCGGACTTTCCGCTCAACGACATCAACCACTGGGCGGTGCAGCCTTCGATGACGCTCTCGACCCGCCTCATCGGTGTGCAGCACCTGAAGGCCGGCGACACCGTCGGTTACGGTTCGCGCTTTGTCGCCGAAGCACCGCTCACCATCGGCGTGGCGGCCTGCGGGTATGCCGACGGCTACCCGCGCCATTGCGACACGGGCACACCGGTGCTGGTCAACGGTGTGCGCACGCGGCTGGTGGGGCGCGTGAGCATGGACATGGTGACGGTGGACCTCACGCCACTGCTGCAGGCGGGCCTGGAGCCCGGGTTCGGCGCAGAGGTCACGCTCTGGGGCCGGGCGACCAACGGTACGGTGCTGCCCATTGACGAAGTGGCCAGCGCCGGCGGTACGGTGAGCTGGGAGCTGATGTCCGCATTGGCGCAGCGCGTGCCGGTGACGGTAGACGGCTAGCGGCTGGGCTGCATCAACCGCCAGCTCAGCGCGCTGCGATCAATGCGGTCCGCGCCGGTGTGACACGACCGCAGGGGACGCGGCGCGACACAGCCCAACACCCACGACTCACCGCTCGGATTCGTCGACAACTTCACGCTGCGGGGCGCGCGTGGCCTGAAGCCCGTTAGCAAAGCAGCGGCAAACTGGTGTGAAATGGCCCCCGCTGCCTGAACGCCAGGCGGCGCACACCGTCACCACCACCATTGCAAAGCGTTCTTTCTTGTATGGCCACTTCCCCCGGCGACCGCAGCAGCAAGGCACAGACCAAAACCAAAGCCAAGACCTCCAGCTGGCGCTCCGTGCGCATGCCGCAGCACGGCGCCGTGGCGCGCACCCTGCAGCAGCGCTACAGCCTGCGCTGGCACGGGCTGCTGATAGGGAGCTTCACGCTGCTGCTGATGTGGTGCACCTCGCACGTGCAAATGCTGCTGGGCGTGGACTCGCTGGCGCTGCGCTACACCGTGACCCTGACGGTGGGCTACCTCGGGTACCTGCTGGTGCTGCGGGCCTGGGCCGCGCGGCTGGTGCAGCGCGATCGCCCGTCCGACGGCGGTGGCGACGGCATCGAGGTGCCGGATATCTCCTGGCCCAACGGCGGCTCATCGTCCGGTGGCGGCAACGTGCCGCTGCCGCGCACAGGGGGCGGCAATTTTGGCGGCGGGGGCGCGTCGGGCGACTACGGCGGCGGCTGGACCTCGGGGCTGTCCAACGCCAGCGGGGGCAGCAGCAGCGGCAGCGAAGCCAGCGCGCTCGGGGACCTCGCCAGCGGCGCGGCCGATGCGATTGGCAGCGCGGACGAAGGCGCCGTGGTGGTCGTGCCCGTGGTGGCCATCTTCCTGATCGGGGCCGCGCTCATCTTTGGCGCGGGCTCGTTGGCCATGTTGTTCTTTGGCTGGGATGTCCTGCTGACCGTGGCGGTGGAGCTGGCCTTCTCGGTGGCCACGGCCCGCGCCGCCGTGGGGGTGGAGCGCGAAGGCTGGCTCGGCGCCGCCGTGCGGCTGACCTGGAAGCCGCTGCTGGGCGCGCTGCTGTGCGCGGTGTTGCTGGGCTGGACCCTGGACCACTTCCTGCCCGACGTGCGTTCGCTGCCTGAGGCGCTGCGGCTCATCCAAGGGCGCTGAGTTGACAAATGGGTTTTGCTACTGTTTATGTAGCTACTATCCCAATACAGATAAGCGCTAGGGCCCGTTTTTAATCAAAAATTTGGTTTCAAAACGCGCACAGCGAGCGACTCCCGCCGCCGCGTCAGCGCCGGGTGCCCGCCTCGCTCCCCGCGCAGGGGCACGCATCCAGCGCATCGACGCTGCTGCGCACCTGGGCCAGCAATGCCAGCAGCTGCGTCTGCGTGGCCCGGTCGCACCCTTGGAGCAGCCCGGCCGCCACGCCACGCCGCGCCTCGCGCAAGGCCTGGTGCAGATCGAGGCCCCGGGCGCTCAGGCTCAGGCAGCGGCTGCGTTTGTCCTCGGCGTTGGGCGCGCTCTCCAGCCAGCCCTTGTCCTGCAGCATGCCCACCATGCGCGCCACCTGGGCCTTGTCGGCGCCGCTGTGGGCCACCAGCTCTTTCTGCGTGGTGCCGGGGTGGCGCCCCACAAACATCAGCGCCCGCACTTCGTTGAGCGTGAGTTCAGGGTGCACCGCGGCCATGGTGCGCACCATGTGCGCCTTGTAGACATGCAGCAGGTCGTGCATGGCGTCAAAGACATCGGAGGCCGCATGGGGGGCTGCGCGGGAGTTCATTGGCGTTATGTGGTTGACAAAATCAACCAATCAAAGGATGATTTGGTTGATCAAGTCAACATTTTAAATCATGAACGCACCCCTGCCTGCCGCCGCCTCTGCACACCTCGTTGTCGAACGGGTCCGCCATCCCTTGCAAGCCCGCCACCTTCAGGTGGTGCGGCGCACCGATCTCAGCCCCGGCTTTGTGCGGCTCACCCTGGCCGGGCCCGAGCTGGCCGGCTTTGTGAGCGCGGGTTTTGATGACCACCTCAAGCTCATCCTGCCCCAGCCGGGGCAAGAACGCCCCTCGCTGCCGTCGGTGCAGGACGGCCGCCCGGTGTTCCCCGACCCGCGCCCCGTGCTGCGCGACTACACCCCGGCGCGGCATGACGCCGCTGCCGGCGAGCTGGACATCGAAGTCGCAATCCACGAAGCCGGCCCCGCCACCGACTGGGCGGCCAGCGCCTTTGTCGGCCAGTGGGTGGGCATCGCCGGGCCCCGCGGCAGCCTGGTCATCCCGACCGGTTTTGATTGGCACTGGCTCATCGGCGATGAGTCGGCGCTGCCGGCCATCGCCCGCCGCCTCGCCGAACTGCCCGCCCACACCGCGGCCACCGTACGCCTCCAGGTGCGCAACCCGGCCGACCGGCGGGAGCTGGCCAGTGCTGCGCAGCTCGATGTGGCGTGGGTGGATTCGTTGCCCGCCGCGGTGAAAGCCTTGGCGCTGCCGCACGGCGCCGGCTACATCTGGGCCGCGGGCGAACACGCCGACATGGCCGCGGTGCGCAAGGTGGTGCTCGCCAAGCCCGGGGTCGATGCCAAGCGCATGCGCATCGCGGCGTACTGGAAACGCGGCGTGGCGGACCACCATGAGGATCTGGCCAGCGCGTGAGGTGGCGCGTTTGACGTGAGCGTGCGGGGCCCCGGTGGACAGTGCGGGAGCAGGTGCCCGCGAAGACCAAGCCGCCGGGTGATCAAGCCATGAGCGTTTGCGCCGCGGCGTGCTGCACGGCCTCGGTCATGCGGTGCAGCGCCTGCACGTTCAAGCGCCAGTACTGCCAGTACAGCGCCACATCCACCGGCTTGTCCGGAATCAGCTCCACCAAAGTGGCGGACGCCAGGTCGGCGCGCACCATCGGGTCGGGCGTCATGCCCCAGCCCAGGCCTGCGCGTGTGGCCATCACAAACGCATGTGCCTCAGGCAGCCAGTGCACGGGTGGCGTGAGGGCGCGCCGCGTAATGCGCCGCACAAAGCGCGCCTGCAGCGCGTCCTTGCGGTTGAACACCAGCATGGGCGCTTGCGCCAGCGAGGCCGCATTCACTCCGCTGGCAAAGTAGCGCTGCATGAACGCGGAGCTGGCCAGCGCGCGGTAGCGCAGCGTGCCCAGCGGCAGCACCTGGCAGCCCTGTACGGGCTGCGGGTCGGCCGTCACGGCGGCCATCACGCGGCCTTCGCGCAGCAGGTTGGCCGAGTGGTCCTGGTCTTCGACATGGATATCAAAGGTAAGCCCCGGGCCGTCGGCCGCATGCGCCAGCGCCATCGCGGCCGGGAACCAAGTGGCCAATGAATCGGCGTTGACGCCGATCGCCAGGCGGGTGGAGCTGTGCTGTTGCCCGCCGCCGATGGCGTTCAGCGCGTCGGCCTCGCTCAGCGCGACTTCACGCGCGTGGCGGTACAGGGCCTGGCCGGCCTCGGTGGGCACACACGGCGTGGCGCGGCGCACCAGCACCTGGCCCACGCGCTCCTCCAGTAATTTGACCCGCTGCGACACGGCCGAGCGGGTGACATGCAGCACCGCTGCGGCGCGCTCGAAACTGCCTTCGTCGATGACGGCAGCAAAGGCGCTGAGCTGGGCGGAGTCAAGGGCCATGGTTGCAGGTGCACATACTGTGGTTAGCCATTCTGACGGATCGTTAAAAAGTATAGCTCGCCTGAATGCGCCGGCATGACCACAATCCGCCCCATGAGCACCACGGCCTTCGTCCACGGATTCACATCCACCGCCCTTTTGATCATGGCCATCGGCGCGCAAAACGCCTTTGTGCTGCGCCAGGGGCTGCGGCGCGAGCATGTGTTGCCCGTGGTGCTGGTCTGCGCTTTGTCTGACGCAGTGCTGCTGCAGGCCGGCATCTGGGGCATGGGCGGCGTGCTCGCCGCGCGGCCTGAATGGGCACAGTTCATGCGCTGGGCCGGGGCCGTATTTCTGGTTGCCTATGCGCTGCAAGCCGCTGCGCGGGCGTGCAAGCCCAGCCACCTGCTGGTGTCTGCCAACGGCGCGGGTGCCAGCCTGCGTACCACGTTGTTCACCGTGTTGGCGCTGACCTGGCTGAACCCGCATGTGTACCTCGACACGGTGGTCCTGCTGGGCACCATGGCCAGCCCCTACCCCCTGTGGGGCCGTGCCACGTTTGCCGCGGGCGGCTCGCTGGCCAGCGCCCTGTGGTTCATCACCCTGGGGTTCGGCTCGCGCTGGCTGGCCCCGGTGTTTGCCTCCCCCGGCGCGTGGCGGGTGCTGGAGGGGGCGACGGCCGCCACCATGCTGGTGCTGGCCGGGGTCATGGCGTGGGGTTGATGCTGCTGCAGGCACGCCTAAGCTAAGAAGGATAAGTTCGTTAGCGAAACGTGCGGTTTGATCCATAGTGCGGGCATCGACTGATCTGGAGTGATTTCCCCCATGCGTTTCAAGACCCTTCTGCTGGCCGCGGCCATTGCCACTGCGTTGCCCCTGGCCGGCCAGGCCAAGACCTTCCGCTGGTCGCGCGCGGTCGATCTGTCGTCCTGGGACATCCATGCCCAGAACGTGGGTGTGAACAACACCTTGCACGCCGCCGTGTACGACACGCTGGTCGACTACAACAGCACCACCTTCAAGCCCGAACCGGCCCTGGCCACCGAGTGGAAGCGCGTGAGCCCCACGCAGCTGCGCCTTTCCTTGCGCAAGGGCGTCAAGTTCAGCGACGGCAGCGATTTCACGGCCGACGACGCGAAGTTCTCGCTCGAGCGCGCCAAGGCCAAGAGCTCGAACTACGCGGTGTATGCGCAGGGCATCGACCGCGTCGAGAAGGTGGACGCACACACCATCGACATCTTCTCGGACCTGCCCAACCCGGTGCTCGTGAACCAGCTCACCGAGCTGCGCATATTGAGCAAGGCCTGGGCCGAAAAGAACAAATCGGTGGAGCCCAAGGACATCAAGACCAAGGACGAAAACTTTGCCCACCGCAACGCGCTGGGCACCGGCCCCTTCGTGCTCAAGTCCTGGACGCCCGACCAGCGCGCCGTGCTGGAGGCCAACCCGTACTGGTGGGGCAAATCCAAGTTTCCGAGCAATGTGACCGAGATCGTCTACACGCCCATCAAGTCGGACGCCACACGCACGGCCGCGCTGCTGTCGGGCGAGATCGATTTCGTGATCGACCCCAGCCTGCAGGACCTGGCGCGCGTGCGCCAAACGCCCACGCTCAAGGTGCTGGAAGGCGCCGAATACCGCACCATCTTCCTCGGCCTCGACCAGTACCGCGAGGAGCTCCCGGGCTCGGACGTGAAGGGCAAGAACCCGCTCAAGGATGTGCGCGTGCGCAAGGCGCTCTACCAGGCCATCGACATCAACGCCATCCAGCGGGTGGTGCTGCGCGGCCTGGCGCAACCCACGGGCACGCTGATCGCGCGGCAGGTGAACGGCTGGACGCCCAAGGCCGACGTGCGCTGGCCCTACGACGCCAAGGCCGCGCAAAAGCTGCTGGCCGATGCCGGCTACCCCAACGGCTTCGAGGTCGACTTTGCCTGCAGCGCGGGCCGCTACATCAACGACGAGCAGCTGTGCCAGGCCATCACCTCCCACTGGGCCAAGGTCGGCGTCAAGGCCAAGCTGCGCTCGCTGCCGTTTGCCACCTATTTCCCGATGATCCAGCGCAACGAAGCCAGCATCTACCTGCTGGGCTGGGGCGTGCCGACGTTTGACGCGTTCTACTCGCTGCAGTCGCTGATCCGCTCGCCGGGCGCGGGCGGCGACGGCAACTTCAACCTGGGCCGGTTTTCCAACCCGCAGCAGGACGCGCTGATCGAGCGCATCCAGAAGGAAACCGACGCGGCCACCCGCAACGGCCTGATCGAGAAAGCCCTGGTGCAAGACCATGAACTGATCTCGCACATCCCCCTGTACAACCAGGTGATCCCCTGGGCCGCGACCCAGAAGGTGGATGTGCCGCACCGTGCGGACAACCGCATCGACTGGCGTTATCTGAAGGTGAATTGAGCGGTTGCACGCACCCATTGAAAAAGCCCCGGCGCTGGCCCAGCACCGGGGCTTTTTTACTGAGCGGACACACGTCTCAGGCGAGGGCGCTTTGCACCGCAGGCCGTGCCGCCACGCGCTCGAAATGCGCGGCGACCTTGGGGAAACGCGCGATGTCCACGCCATCGCTGGCCAGCCAGCCGGCGATGGTGAAGAGGTACCCATCCGCCACGGTGTACTGCCCGCCCAGGACCCAGGGGCCTTCGTCTGCGTTCACGAGGTAGTGCGTCTCGATGAGGTCAAAACAGTCGGTCATGGGCTCATCGGCCCAGCGGCTGGCGCGCGGTCGGTGCGCGTGGGCGATGTGCACCGTGGAGGCCAGGTAGCTGTTGAACTCCTGCATGCGCGCAAAACCGTGCGGGTCCGTGGGTGCCAGGCGCGCGTGGGGAAAGAGCTGCGCCACATAGGCCAGGAGCGCGGGCGTTTCGGTCAAGGTGCCGTGCTCGGTGGCCAGGGCCGGTACGCGGCCCTTGGGGTTGACGGCGAGGTACTCGGGCGTGCGCTGCTGGCCGGCAGCAAAGTCGACGCGCACCAGCTGGTGCTCGGCGCTTGCCTCATGCAGGGCGATGCGCACGGCCTGCGCGCAGGTGCCTGGGGTGTAGTAAAGCGTGAGCGTGGTCATGGATGGTCTGCTGTAAATTGAGGAGCTATAAGCGCATATGGATCAAGCGCTGGAGGCCAATTTGACTTGAAAATTGGTCAATAGAGGCCACGCGTGCGGGCCATCAGCCGCACCAGGCCCAGCAGCGCATCGGTGTGGGGCGTGGGCGTCTGGGTGATCTGACCCAGCTCGCGCACGGCGCCCACCAGTGCGTCGATCTCCATGGGCTTGCCGGCTTCCACATCCTGCAGCATCGACGTCTTGAAAGCCCCGAGTTTGCGGGTGACCACGTGGCGGTCTTCGGGCTGCTGGTCGATGGGCAGGCCCAGCTTCTCGCCGATGGCCTTGGCCTCGAGCATCACCGCCGAGACAAAACCGCGCACCAGGTCATCGTCGAGGATGCGGTCCGTGGTGGCGCCGGTCAGCGCGCTGATCGGGTTCATGGTCAGGTTGCCCCAGAGCTTGAACCAGATGTCCCGCTGAATGCGGTCCGACACCTCTACCTCGATCCCGCCGTGCTGCAGCGTTGCGGCCAGCCCCTGCAGGCGCGGGCTCTGGCTGCCGCCCGGCTCGCCCACGATGAGGCGGTTGCCGAAATGCTGGCGCACAAACCCCGGGGCCTCCAGTGAGCAGCTGGTGTGCACCACGCTGCCGATCACGTTGCGCCCGGGTATCGCGCCGGCGATCACGCCGCCTGCATCCACCGACTGCAATGCCTGGCCCTGCGCCGCGCCGCCAAAGCCGTCCAGAAACCACCACGGCACGCCGTTCATGGCGGTGAGCACGATGGTCTGCGGCCCGATCAGCGGCGCCATGGCCCGGGCCACATCGGGCAGGCCCGGCGCCTTGACGGCCACGACCACCAGGTCCTGCACGCCCAGCGCGGCCGGGTCTTCGTGCGCGATGACCGGGGTGTGCACCACCGAGCCATCAGGGCGGCGCAGGCGCAGCCCCTCGGCCTGGAGGGCGGCCAGCGTGGCGCCCCGCGCCACCAGGATTAACTCGCAACCGGCTTGTGCCAGCGCCATGCCCAGCCAGCCGCCAATGGCGCCAGCGCCGTAGATACATGCTTTCATCGTCAAGGCCTTCAGATCAGGAAAAAGAACAGGCAGAAAAAGGGAGTGCGTCAGTACCCGTGCGGGCTGTCCACCGCGCTGCCCGGGGTGCGAAAGCGTGCCAGCAACTGCGCCGCGGCGCTGGCCAGCAGCAGGGTGTCCACACCCACCGCCACAAACAGCGCGCCGGCGTCCAGCCATTGGCGCGCCTGGGCTTCGTTGGTGGCGAGGATGCCCGGCGCCTTGCCGGCGTTGCGGATGCGCGCGATGCCATCGTGGATGGCGGCTTGCACGTCGGGGTGGCCGGGGTTGCCCCGGTGTCCCATCGATGCCGACAGGTCGGCCGGGCCGATGAACACGCCATCCACACCCGGTGTCGCGGCGATGGCGTCGAGGTTGTGCATCGCCTCCACCGTCTCGGCCTGCACGAGCAGGCAGACCTGCTGGTTGGCCTCGTGCACGTACTGTGGGTAGGCCTGCCAGCGTGACGAGCGCGCCAGGGCGCTGCCCATGCCGCGCACGCCTTCGGGCGCGTAGCGGGTGGCGCTGACGAGGGTTTCGGCCTGCTCGGCCGTATCCACCATGGGCACCAGCAGCGTCTGGGCGCCGATGTCCAGGTACTGTTTGATCAATGCGGTGTCGCCCACTGGCACGCGGGCAATGGGGTGGGGCGGCGGAGTGCCCGGGGGCAGGGCGCTGGTGGCGCTGGCGATGGCCTGCAGCTGGTGCAGGATGGAGCGCAGGTCGTTGGGCGCGTGCTCGCCATCGACCAGCAGCCAGTCGTAGCCCGTGCCCGCCAAGATCTCCGCGGTATAGCCGTCGGCCAGCGCCAGCCACAGTCCGATCTGGGCCCGGCCTTGCGCCATGGCCTCCTTGAAGTGATTGGTGGGGGTGTGCATGGCGTGCATTCTGCCGATTCCTCAGACCCGCTTGCCAGGTGCGCCGCTATAGTCTGCAGCCCGCCCGTCGCTTCCTTCACCATGGCCAAAGACAAAACCATTTTTACCTGCACCGAATGCGGCGGCACCAGCCCGCGCTGGCTGGGCAAGTGCCCCGCCTGCGGCGCCTGGAACACGCTCATCGAGCAGGTGGCCGACGCCGGGCCGGGCAAGAACCGCTACAGCGGCGCGCAATTTGCGGGGCTGAACCAGTCGCAGGCCGTGATGCCGTTGTCGGCCATCGAGGCCAGCGATGTGGATCGCACCCCCAGCGGCATCGATGAACTCGACCGCGTGCTGGGCGGCGGCATTGTGGAAGGCGGCGTGGTGCTGATCGGTGGCGACCCAGGCATCGGCAAATCCACGCTGCTGCTGCAGGCGCTCGATGCGCTGCAGCGCGCCGGCCTGCCCACGCTGTACGTGACGGGCGAGGAAAGCGGCGCGCAGGTGGCGCTGCGCTCGCGCCGCCTCGGGCTGGACCACAGCCAGGTCAATGTGCTGGCCGAGATCCAGCTCGAAAAAATTCTGGCGACCATCGAATCCATGCAGCCCGCCGTGGCGGTGATCGACTCCATCCAGACCGTGTACTCCGACCAGCTCACCTCGGCCCCGGGCTCGGTGGCCCAGGTGCGCGAATGTGCGGCACACCTCACGCGCTGCGCCAAGGCGTCGGGCGTGGCCATCGTGCTGGTGGGCCATGTGACCAAGGAAGGCGCGCTGGCCGGCCCGCGGGTGCTGGAGCACATGGTGGACACGGTGCTGTACTTCGAAGGCGACACGCACAGCCAGTTCCGCCTGGTGCGCGCCATCAAGAACCGCTTTGGCGCGGTCAACGAGATTGGCGTGTTTGCGATGACCGAGAAGGGCCTCAAGGGCGTGAGCAACCCCAGTGCCATCTTTTTGAGCCAGCACAGCGAGCCGGTGCCGGGCAGCTGTGTGATGGTGACGCTGGAAGGCACGCGGCCCATGCTGGTGGAGATCCAGGCACTGGTCGACAGCGCCGGCCCGAGCCCGCGGCGCCTGTCCGTGGGCCTGGACAAGGACCGCCTGGCCATGCTGCTGGCCGTGCTGCACCGGCACGCGGGGGTGGCGTGCATGGACCAGGACGTGTTTGTGAACGCGGTGGGCGGCGTGCGCATCAGCGAACCCGCGGCGGATCTGGCGGTGATGCTGGCCATCACCTCCAGCCTGCGCGGCAAGGCCCTGCCGCAGGGATTCCTCGCGTTTGGCGAAGTGGGCCTGGCGGGCGAGGTGCGGCCCGCACCGCGCGGGCAGGAGCGACTGAAGGAAGCCGCCAAGCTCGGCTTCCGCATTGCGGTGGTGCCCAAGGCCAACGCGCCCAAGAAGCCCATCGAAGGCCTGACCATCCACGCGGTAGAGCGGGTGGAAGAGGCGATGAACGTGGTGCGCGAGATCGGCTAATCCATCTGGTCGGAAGGATTCGCTCGTTCGGCGTGGGATGGGCCCGGAAGCATCTCCTCCGGCCCGCATGGCACTCATAAGACAATACCGCCCATGAATTTGCGCAACATCCTGGTGCCGCTGGGCGCCGTCGGTCTTTTTGTTTTTGGTTTTGTGGCCTACGGCTGGGCCGGCGTGGCGGCTGTGGGGGGTGGCCTGATGATGTGGGCGCTGCTGCACTACACGCGGCTGGTGAACGTGATGAAAAAAGCCGCCAACCGGCCCATCGGCTATGTGGGCAGCGCGGTGATGCTGAACGCGCGGCTGAGCGAGGGGGTGAACCTCATGCACGTGGTGGCCATGACCCAGGCGCTGGGCGAGCAACTGTCGCCCCCGAACGAGGACCCCGAGGTCTACCGCTGGACCGACGGCACGCAGTCGCACGTGACCTGCGAGTTCCGCCGCGGCAAGCTCGTGAAGTGGACGCTGCTGCGGCCCGAGGCCGAGGCGCCGGATGCAGCCGCCGGCGGGCCGCCCGCCGCCCCGTAAAATCCCGCCTTTGCGACCCACAGCAACAAAAGGATGCCCATGAGCCCCGTAGTTCCCTCGATGGCCGACCGTGACGGCAAGATCTGGATGGACGGCCAGATGGTCGACTGGCGCGATGCCAAGATCCACGTGCTGACCCACACCCTGCACTACGGCTGCGGCGCCTTTGAAGGCGTTCGTGCCTACAACACCGCCGACGGCACGGCGATCTTCCGCCTGGAAGAGCACACCGAGCGCCTCTTCAACAGCGCCAAGATCCTGCGCATGAAGATCCCGTTCACCAAGGAAGAAGTGAACGAAGCCCAGAAGGCCGTGGTGCGCGAGAACAAGCTCGAATCCTGCTACCTGCGCCCATTGACCTGGATCGGTTCGCAAAAGCTGGGCGTCTCGCCCAAGGGCAACCAGATCCACCTGATGGTGGCCGCCTGGGCCTGGGGAGCCTATCTGGGTGAAGAGGGCATGAAGCGTGGCATCCGCGTCAAGACCAGCAGCTACACCCGCCACCACGTCAACATCACCATGACGCAGGCCAAGGCGGTGAGCAACTACACCAATTCGATCCTCGCCAACATGGAAGCGCTGGACGACGGCTACGACGAAGCCCTGCTGCTCGACAGCTCGGGTTTTGTGTCCGAAGGCGCGGGCGAAAACATCTTCGTGATCAAGAACGGCGTGATCTACACGCCCGACCTGTCGGCCGGCGCCCTGAACGGCATCACCCGCAACACGGTGTTCCACATCGCCAAGGACCTGGGCCTGGAGATCGTGCAAAAGCGCATCACGCGCGATGAGGTCTACATCTCCGACGAGGCCTTCTTCACTGGCACAGCGGCGGAAGTGACGCCGATTCGCGAGCTCGACCGGATTGAGCTTGGTAAAGAAGACTATGTGGGCTCGCGCGGCCCCATCACTGAAAAAATCCAGAGCGCGTTCTTTGACATCGTCAACGGCCGCAATCCCCAATACGCCCACTGGCTCTCGAAAGTCTGATCACCATGTCCCAAGCCGCCATCGAACTCCTGGCCAAGGACCTGAATCCGCAAGGCGGGGTCTTCTGCCCCAGCCCCAAGGCCGACATGAAAATCTGGAACACCCACCCCAAGGTGTACCTGGACGTGGCCCGCACCGGCGAGGCCAAGTGCCCGTACTGTGGAACCGTCTACCGCCTGAAAGCTGGCGAGCAGGCCCACGCTGGTCATTGAAAAAATGAGGTTCCCCCTGAGTCGCCTTCGGCGCCTTCCCCCTCGAGGGGATGACGCCCTTGCTGCGGGGCGGCCATTGCTCGGCGTCCCGCGCGTGGGCCGCGCCAGTTTCGGCTTCTGGTGTGCTGTGCGCAGCGCCATGGAAAACTGATTGATGCCGGGTGTGGAAGGCGGCACGCAGCCGCCCACGTTGACCGTGGCGGTGCTGTCCCATAACGAGGCGCACCGCATCGAAGCCTGCCTGCGCAGTGCGGCGTTTGCGGACCAGTTGCTGGTGGTGGACAGCGGAAGCACGGACAACACCGTTGCCCTGGCACAGGCCCTGGGCGCGGAAGTTCATAGCCATCCCGACTGGCAGGGTTTCGCCGTGCAGCGCAACTGGCTGCTGGCCCACGCGCGCGGCGACTACATCTTCTTTCTGGATGCGGACGAAGTGATGACGCCGGCTTTTGCGCAGGAACTGCAGGCCATCGTGCGTTCGCGCGAGCGCGCCGTGTGGAAGATCCGCTGGCGCATGGTCGCCTTCGGGCACGAACTCAAGTACTTTCGTTCGCAGTCGCAGATCGAGCGGCTGTTTGTGCGCAGCATGGTGCGGGAGTACACCGGCGTGGTGCATGAACAAGCGCAGCTCTATCCGCTGCCCGGCGGTGCCGAGGTGCCGCGCCGCCTGATCCGTGCGCGCCTGCTGCACTACTCGCGCACGACGGTGCGCGGCAGCCTGGAAAAACTCACGCAGTACGTGATGCTGGGCGCCGCCAAGCGGGCCGAGGACGGCAAACGCGGCGGCGTGCTGCGCGGCCTGGCCTCCGGCGCGTCGATGTTCCTGCGCCTTTATGTGTTTCGCCTGGGGTTCCTGTGCGGTGGCGCCGGGTTTCTGTATTGCCTTTTTGTGGCGCTGGAAGGGTTCTTTCGTTATGCAGCGTTGCACTATGACCAGGGCAGCCTCACGGGCCGCGTGATTCGGGGATGAAGGCTTCTTACCGCTGGTTCGGGCGCTGCGCAAGCGTCGGCGCGTTCATGGTCCCGGGGCTGGCCCTGTGGCTGCCCTCGGGCTATTCGTATGGCGCGGCGCTGCTCCTGCTGGCGGCACTTGCCAGTGCGCCCGTGTGGTGGCGGCGGCCTGCGCCGCGCGCGGCCTGGTGGCTCACGGCGGCCGTTTCGTGCATGGCCGCGTTGTGGCTGCTCGACGTGGGTGCCACCTGGGGCTGGGGCAGCATGGACCGCCCCGTCAAATACCTGCTGGCACTGCCCTGCATCTTCTACCTGATGACTTTCGAGCCACGCGCATCCTGGCTGTGGATGGGGGTGGCGGTGGGGGCCGTGGGCAGCGGCCTGGTTGGTATGTACCAGGTCGGCGTGCAGGCGCTGCCGCGTGCCACGGGTTTTACCAACGCCATCCAGTACGGCAACCTGAGCATGCTGCTGGCGGTGATGAGCGGCCTGCTGCTGGTCGTGCAGTACCGGCGCTGGGTGCTGTGGCAGCGCTTGCTGCTGGCTGCGGCCATCGTGTTGGGTGCGACGGGGTCGGTGCTGTCGCAGTCGCGCGGCGGCTGGCTGGCGCTGGTGCTGTTGCTGCCGGCGTGCGCGTGGTTGCTGGTGCGCACCACCGGGCAACGGCGCGTGTACTGGGGCCTGTGCGCCCTGGCGCTGGTCGCAGTGGGCCTGTGGCACGTACCAGCTGTGGAGCAACGGGTGGATGAAGCGCGGCTTGAGGTTCAAACCTACCAGCAGCACGGCGACGGCCGCAGCTCGGTCGGCCAGCGGCTGGCCCACTGGAAACTGGCCTGGCAGATGGGCTGGGACCGGCCTCTCACCGGCTGGGGCCGCGCGGGCTACGAGGCCGAAAAGGCGCGCCGCGTGGCCGCCGGGCTGGCGCACCCCGTGGTGCTCGAGTTTGGCCATGCCCACAACGAGGCGCTCGATTTGTTTGCCAAGCGCGGCCTGCCCGGCGTGCTGCTGCTGCTGGCGTTCTACGTCATTCCGCTGGTGATGTTCTGGCCCACGGCCCGCCGCATCCGTGACGGTGCCGGCAAGATGGACCGCGAATCCCTGTCGCTGTGCCTCATGGGCGTGCTGCTGCCGCTGTCGTACATCGGCTTCGGGCTTACGCAGGTGTTTTTGGCGCACAACAGCGGCAACATGTTCTATCTGTTCATGTGCCCGTTGCTGCTGGCGGCCTTGCACGAGCGGCGCGCGCGCATTGGCTGCGGCCGGCCTTTTTGATGGGACACCCCCCTGAGCGGCTTCGCCGCTTCCCCCCGCTCTCGCGTTGCTGCGCAATGCGGGCAGGGGGACGCAGCCCTCGCTGCGGGGCGGCCCTTGCTTGGCTGCCCTGGCTCAGGCCCCGCCAGAGCGCGTGATCTGGGACCTGGGCAAGACGCTGGTGCAGCAGGGCCACCGCGTGAGCTATCTCGTGCCGGAGGGCTCGACCTGTGACTTCGGCCAGGTGCTGCCCATCCGCCCCGACGAGCCGTGGGAAGGGCAGATCCCGGCCGACGTGGACATCACGCATTTCCAGTTCAACCCCCGCACCGAGCTGGCCAAGCCCTACCTGGTGACGGAGCACGGCAACGCGCGCAAGCCCAAGCCGCTGCCGCTCAACACCGTGTTCCTTTCGCGCGACCACGCTGCGCGTTATGGCTCGACCGAGTTCGTCTACAACGGGCTCGACTGGAGCGGCTACGGCCCCGTCAACTTTGACGTGCCACGCCCGCGCTACCACTTTCTGGGCAAGGCGGCGTGGGGCGTGAAGAACGTTCGCGGCGCGATCAAGGTGGCCAAGCTGGCGGGCGTTGAGCTCGACGTGCTGGGCGGCAACCGCATCAACTTCAAGCGCGGCTTTCGCTGGACGCTGTCGCGCAAGATCCACTTTCACGGCATGGTGGGCGGCACGCAGAAGACCGGGCTGCTTAACGCGTCGCGCGGGCTGATTTTTCCGGTGCGCTGGCACGAGCCGTTTGGGCTGGCGGTGATCGAAAGCCTGTACTTCGGCTGCCCGGTGTTCTCCACGCCGTACGGCGCCTTGCCCGAACTGGTGCCACTGCACTGCGGCGTGCTGTCGGCCGAGGCCAGCGTGCTGGCCGAGGCCGTGCGCAACAACCGTTTTGACGCGCGCGCGTGCCACCAGCATGTGGTCGACCACTTCGGCGCCGAGCGCATGGCGCGCAACTATTTGCGGATGTACGAGCGTGTGCTGGCGGGTGAGAAGATCAATGCCCAGCCCCCGGTCATCCTGGGGCCGGCGCGGTGCACTGGCGTAGGGGCCGCGCCAGTTTGCGGCGCAGTGCCGCCTCACGAAGAATCGCCTGATGAAACGCGTGGCTGAAGTAACCCGCCCCCTCCGTTGGGTCTAAACCCGTCGGAGGCGGTCATCCCGTTGGCAGTCTTGCGGCAGCCGCGAGGAGTTATGGGGTTGCCCCCAATCAGAAAATTTGAGCTAAATTGGCCGCTAGCGCTTGTCCATAAAGCGCTAATAGCTATCAGATAGATAGCATCAGTGCGCTGCCAACTGGGCGGCGGCTGCCGCCAGGGCCGCACGCCATTCCGCTTCCAGCACGGCCACCAGCTCTGCAGCGGGCATGGGTCGCACGGCCGCGACGCCCTGGCCCGCCCACAGCGACAGGTGATCCGCCCGCCCCGCTTCGGCGGATGCGCGGCGCAGTGCGCCAGTGAGCGCGTTCTGCACCGGATAGGCGGGCACGGTTGTTTCGTGCGCGTGCAGTTGCTGCAGCATGGGGTTGACGATGCCGCGCGCGGGGCGGCCCGAGAACACGCGGGTGGTGCGCGTGTCCGTGGCAATGGCCTGCGCCATGGCGTCGCGGTATGCGCGGCCGATGCCCGATTCGTCGCAGGCCAGAAACGCCGTGCCCATCTGCACAGCCTCGGCGCCGAGGGCCTGCGCGGCGGCAATGCCGCGTCCGTCCATGATGCCGCCGGCAGCGATCACCGCAACGTTGCGCGGGGCCAGCGCATCGATGCATTGCGGCACCAGCGCCATCACGCCGATCATCGAGGCCGCAAAGTCTGCCTGGGAGGGCGCGGCGCCTTGCGTGGCCGCTGCGGCGCCGGGGCCTTCCGCCAGCGGCCGGCCCGTGGGCAAGAAGGTGCCACGGTGGCCGCCTGACTCCATGCCCGATGCGCACACCGCGTCGGCACCCACATCGGCCCATGCCAGGGCCTCGGCCACCGTGGTGGCGGTGCCGATGACATAGCAGCCGGCGCTGTGCAGCCGCTCGACCTGCGCGGCGGTCAGGATGCCGAAGGTGAAGCTCGCGACCGCGGGCCGCGCCTCGACCATGGCGTCGAACTGCGCGTAGAAGTCTTCGCACCAGCGCGCGGGCACGGCGGCCTGCAGGCCGAACTCCGCGTACAGCGGCGCCAGCCGGGCCAGCGCCTCCTCCACCGTGGCTGCGTCGGGCGCGGGCGTGTCCTGCACGAAGAGGTTGAGCCCGAAAGGCCGGTCGGTGCGGCGGCGCACCTCGGCGGTGGCTTCGGCCATCGCGGTGGGCGAGCGCATGCCGCAGCCCAGAATGCCGAACCCGCCTGCGGCAGACACCGCGGCCGCCAGGGCGGGAGTGTCGGCCCCGGTCATGGGCCCCTGGATGATGGGCAGGCGAAGGGACAGGGCGGCGCGCAGGCTGCGGTGGGGCATGGTGGACTCCGGTGGAGGAAATGAGAAAGAAAGGTGGCGGGCGCGCCGATCAGTCGCTCAGAACCCGCTGCAAGGCATCGAGCGCGGCGGACCGGTAGCCCTGGCGCCAGGCCAGCAAGGTGGTGATGGTGGTGATCGGCTGCTGGCTCAGCAGCGCGGCATGGGGCGAGATGCTGAGCACCGAGCGCGGCACGATGCCCGCGCAGCCGCCCCCGGCCACACTCGCCAGGATGGCGTGGTATGAGCCCAGCTCCAGCAGTTGCATGGGCTGCGGCCGCGGCGCAAACCACTCCTGTGCGATGCGGCGGTAGGTGCAGCCGGGCTCGAACACCGCCAGCGTGCCGGGCAACACATCCTGCGGGCCATCAACCGGCGCGTGGCCGGCCGGCAGGACCAGCAACAGTTCTTCGGTGAACACCGGGCGGGTTTCCAGCGCAGGGTCGGGCGGTTGGCCCGGCGGCCAGGCCACCAGCACGGCGTCGAGTGCGTGGGCGCGCAGCCGCTCCACCAGCACCCGGGTCGGCGCTGTGGTCAGCTCCAGCGCCACGCCCGGCCACTGGCGGTGCAAGTGCGCCAGCGGCTCGGGCAGGCGGCTGGCGGCGGTGCTTTCCATCGACCCCAGGCGCAGGCGGCCGGCGGGCGGGCCGGGGCGCAGCGCTTGGCGCGCCTCATCGGCCAGCGCGAGCAGACGGTCGGCATAACCCAGCAGCACCTCGCCTTCGGGCGTGAGGGCCATGCGCCTGCCTTCGCGCAGAAACAGGGGCGTGCCCAGGTCCGCCTCCAGCTGCTGCACCCGCGTGGTCACGTTGGACTGCACGCGCGCCAGCCGCTCGGCCGCGCGCGTGACGCTGCCTTCTGCCGCCACGGTGCGGAAGATGTCGAGCGCGGCTAGGTCGAGCAGGGGAGCGGTTCTTTCCATCTCTAAAAAGTATGAATCCAAGAAATTTAATCTCTTGCTAAGATGATATGCAACAGCAACGTCTCTGGCAACCCCGCACCGAACTCCCCCCCGTGACTCCGGCATCTGCTTCCCTCTCAACCCCTTCCCAGGCCCACCGGGCTGCGGCCCTGCAGGTGGCGCTGGCCGGCATGGCCGCTCTGGCTGCGGCCATGGGCGTTGGCCGTTTTGCCTTCACCCCCCTGTTGCCCATGATGCTGCACGACGGTGTGGTCGACCTGCCCACTGGCAGCTGGCTGGCCACGGCCAACTACGCCGGTTATCTGGCGGGGGCGCTGCTCTACATGGCCTTGCCCTGGCTGGGCCGGCGTGTGGGCGGCATGCCCGGCAACGCGGCCCTGGTGCGCGGCGGGCTGGTGGCCACGGTGCTGCTTACGGGTCTGCTGGCCTTGCCGTGGCCGGCGTCCTGGCCGCTGCTGCGCCTGCTGGCGGGCGTGGCCAGCGCGCTGGTGTTTCTGGGCACGGCCAACTGGTGCATGGGGCGGCTGGCGCACCTGGGGCGACCGGCCTGGGGTGGGCTGATTTTTTGTGGGCCGGGGCTCGGCATCGTCATCACCGGTTTGTTGACCAGCGCCATGGTGGCGGCGGGTTGGAGCGCCGCCGCGGGCTGGGCGGCCTTTGCCGTATTGGCGGCGGTGCTGTGCGCAGGGGCCTGGCGCGTGTTCCACAACGGCGATGCGCCGGTCACCGCGGCGTCCGGCGCGGCGGCCACCGCACCGTCCATGCCCGCACCGCGCCCTGCGGCCGAGCGGTCGCTGCTGGCGGTCGCCTACGGCCTCGCCGGCCTGGGCTACATCGTCACCGCCACGTTCCTGCCTGTCATCGCGCGCGCGGCCTTGCCGGCGGGCTCGGTCTGGCCCGATTTGTTCTGGCCCATCTTTGGCGCCGGCGTGGCGCTCGGGGCGCTGCTCTCCACACGCATCAGCCCCGCGCGGGACCGGCGCCTGCTGCTGGCCGTGGCGTATGTACTGCAGGCCGGCGGTGTCGCCCTGGGGGTGTTGTGGCCGGGGCCTGCGGGCTTTGCGCTGGGCAGCCTGCTGCTGGGCCTGCCCTTCACAGCCATCACTTTCTTTGCGCTGCAGGAGGCGCGCCACCAATGGCCGCAGGCGGGCGCTGGCTTCACGGGCTTGATGACCGCGCTGTATGGCATCGGCCAGATCGTGGGGCCGCCCATGGCCGCCGCGCTGCTGGCGCGCGCGGGCTCGCAGGCGCAGGGGTTCGACTGGGCGCTGGGTGTGGCGGGCTCGGTGCTGCTGCTGGGGGCGGCGCTCTATGCCGTCATGGCGTGGCGCTGGCGGCAGCCGCCACCGCGCTGACCGGCAGGCGCAGCACAAAACAGGCGCCGCCACCTTCTCGGTCTTCGCAGTGCACGGTGCCGTTGTGCCGGCCTGCTATCGACCGTACCAGCGCCAGGCCCAGGCCCACACCGCCGGCGCGCTCGCTCGCGCCGGGCAGGCGGTAGAAGGGCTCGAAGATCCGTTCGCGGTGGGTGACCGGCACGCCCGGGCCGCGGTCGCACACCCGCACCTCGGCATGGCCCTGGCGGCGCAGCACCGCCACCGTGATGTCGCCCGTGCTGTAGCGGCGCGCGTTCTCCAGCAGGTTGCGGATGGCGCGGCGCAGCAGCTTGGAGACGCCGCGCACGTCCACCGAGTCCGAACTCACGTCCAGGTCGGCATCCACACGCGCGCACTCTTCAGCGGCCAAGCCAATCAAGTCCACCAGCTCCACCGTACCGACGTCCGCCTCGCGCGCATCGAGCCGGCTGGCCAGCAGGATCTCGTCCACCAGCTGGTCGAGCTCGGCGATGTTGCGCAGGATCTCTTCGCGGAATGCGGGCGAGGGCTGCTGCCCGTTCATCAGCTCCATGCCCATGCGGATGCGCGTGAGCGGCGAGCGCAATTCGTGCGATGCGTTGGCCAGCAGCGATTTGTGGGACTTGACCAGTGTCTCCACACGCGCAGCGGCGGCGTTGAACTGGCGCGCGAGGTCGGCCACCTCGTCCTGGCCCTGCTCGGGCACCCGCACCGACAAGTCGCCTTCGCCAAACTTCTGCACGCTGCGCTGCAAGGCTTCGAGCCGCAGGGTGAGGCGCCGGATGATGGGGTACACCCCCGCAGCCACTGCCAGGCCGACGATGCCCAGCAGCCAGAGGAATCCAAACGGCGGCCGCGTCCAGAACGCCACATCGCCCTGGTTACCGCCTCCGCCGCCGCCCGGGCGGCCCCCCCGGTCCCCGCGCGGCAGGCGGGGCGCCATCTGCAGCGTGAACGACTGACCGTTGTCGGCCTCGATATGAAACTCGGCGCCCTCGCCGGGTTCGGTGGGCTGGCGTGTGGCCAAACCCTTGAACACCAGATTGCCGGTCGGGTCGCGCAGCACCATCTCGCGCGAGGGCGGCACAAAAGGCTGGGTGTTTTGCGCCTTTTGGTCCTCGGCCATGCGCCAAGCCCAGCCCACGGTGAGCGTCAGCACCGCAATGCCGCCGACCACGGCAAGCCAGATGCGCAGGTACAGGCGGCGGGAGAACGGGGTGGACAGGGACATTGATGAAAAAGCGGAGGTGCGCGCCGCAGCGGGGCCGCGCTCCCGCGGTCAGTCTTGTTGTTTTGCAAACACGTAGCCCACGCCCCGCACGGTGAGGATGCGGCGCGGGTTCTTGGCGTCGGCCTCAATGGCAGCGCGGATGCGGCCCATGTGCACGTCGATGCTGCGGTCAAACGCTTCCAGTTCGCGGCCGCGCACGGCTTCCATGATCTGGTCGCGCGTTAGCACGCGGCCGGCGCGCTCGGCCAGCGCCACGAGCAAGTCGAATTGATAAGAGGTGAGGTCGGCCAGCTGGCCACCTACGGTCACGGTGCGCGCGTCGCGGTCGATCTCCAGCGTGCCAAAACGCAGCGCCTGCGCGGCGGGTGCGCTGCCGCCGTCGGTGCGGCGGCGCAGGATGGCGCGGATGCGGGCGAGCAGCTCGCGCGGCTCAAAAGGCTTGGGCAGGTAATCGTCGGCGCCCAATTCCAGGCCGATGATGCGGTCCATGGGGTCGCCCTTGGCGGTGAGCATGAGCACCGGGACCTGCGCCGCGCTGCCCTGCAGCGAGCGGATGCGCCGGCACACTTCCAGGCCATCCATGTCGGGCAGCATGAGGTCGAGAATCACCAGGTCCGGCAGCGGCCCGGCGTCGGGCCCCTGCAGCTGCGCCAGGCCACTCTTGCCGTCAGCGCGGTGGGTGACCTGCAGGCCCGACTGGCCCAGGTACTCGCCCACCATCTGCGCGAGGCGGGCATCGTCTTCGATCATCAGCAGTTGGGAGCTCATGGGAATCAGTGTAGTGGCGGGCTAAGGGACGGGCAGGTCAGGGGCTCATGCTCGGCGCGGGGGGCTTCCCCGTGTTGAAGCGGCCGTAAAGTTCCGGTAAACCGAAGTCCATGTTGCTGCACACATGCTATTAGATATATAGCTACAAGTGCTTATCAATCAAGCGCTGGAGGCTGTTTTGACTCTGGAAGCCAGCCACACCAGCACCAACACCGGCAACCCCAGCAGCGCGGTCGACGTGAAGAAGTGCGCGTAGCCAAACGTGTTGACGTAGTCGCCCGAGAAGCCCGCCACGAACTTCGGCAAGAGCAGCATCATCGAACTGAACAGCGCGTACTGCGTGGCCGAATAGCTCACGTTGGTCAGGCTCGACAGGTAGGCGATGAACGCGGCCGAGGCGATGCCGCTGGCCAGGTTGTCGGCCGACACCACGGCGATCAGCGCCGTCACGTCGTGACCATGGCCGGCCAGCCAGGCAAACAGCAGGTTGCTGGCCGCGCTCAGGATGGCACCCAGCATCAGGATGCGCATCACGCCAAAACGCATCGACAGCACGCCGCCTACAAAGGCGCCGGCCAGCGTCATGATCACGCCGTACACCTTGGTCACGGCGGCCACCTCGTCCTTGGTAAAGCCCATGTCCACATAAAACGGGTTGGCCATGATGCCCATCACCACGTCGCTGATGCGGTAGACGGCGATGAGCGCGAGGATCAGCAAGGCATGCTTGCCATAGCGCTGGATAAAGTCCTTGAAGGGGTTAAACACCGCAATTTCCAGCCAAGCCAAGGACGGGCGCAGCGCAGCCGGCGCGGGTACCCGAACGTCCTTGCGAGCCAGAGAGCGCAGCCAGTACCCGAGCACAAGCAGGGTCAAACTGGTGCTGGCAATGCCCGCGAAGGCCGCGAGCCACCCGGGCGGTGCAAACGAATGCACCAGCAACATGGGCAGATTTCCAAGCCTGATCGCCACCGCCACCATAGGCACCACCAACAGGGCCCAGAGCGGCACGCCCTTCAGTGCCAGCCGGGTGATGGCCTGGGTCAACTCCAGCCGCTCATCAGCGAGGGCCCGCGGCGCCGGCTCGCGCGAGAACAGCACCGTGACCACGCCCACTGCCATCGACGCGGCCATCACCAGATAGGCCGTCTGCCACGCGCCGTTCTGGTACGCCGCCGCGCCCTGGGCGACCACTTGGCCCATAGCCGGCGCTACTTCAGCGCGCGCCGCAATCCACAACACGCCCGCGCCGGCCCAGATCATCGCCAGGCGGTAGCCCGTCTGGTAGGACGCTGCCAGTGCCGCCTGGTGGTTGGCGTCGGCCGATTCGATGCGGAACGCGTCGAGCGCGATGTCCTGCGTGGCCGAGCCAAACGCCACCGCCAGCGCGCACCACACGATGGGCCCGAGTGTGAGGCGCGGGTCGCACAGCGCCATGCCCACCAGCCCCGCGACCACGATGGCCTGCGACAGCAGCAGCCAGCTTCGGCGCCGGCCCAACAGCGGTGTGAGCCCGGGGATGGGCATGCGGTCCACCAGTGGCGCCCACACCCACTTGAAGCCATAGGCCAGGCCCACCCAGCTCAAATACCCGATGGTGCTGCGGTCGATGCCCGCCTCGCGCAGCCGAAACGACAGTGTCCCCAGTACCAGCAGCAATGGCAGCCCGGCCGCAAAGCCGAGCGTGAGCATGCGCAGGCTGGCGGGCTCCAGGTACACGCGCAGGGTCTGAAGCCAGGGGGTACGCCGCGGCGTGTCGGGG
>SDXZ01000115.1 GCA_004210805.1 Acidovorax sp. | reverse complement strand
TACTCGCCGTATTCGGCGTTGTTCGAGATCGAGTAGTTCATGTTGGCAATGCCGCCTTCGTAGATCAGGTCCACGATGAGCTTGAGCTCGTGCAGGCATTCGAAGTAGGCCATTTCAGGGGCGTAGCCGGCTTCAACCAGGGTTTCATAACCCATCTTGATCAGCTCGACGGCACCGCCGCACAGCACGGCCTGTTCGCCGAACAAGTCGGTCTCGGTTTCTTCCTTGAAGTTGGTCTCGATGATGCCGGCCTTGCCGCCGCCATTGGCTGCAGCGTAGCTCAGGGCCAGATCACGGGCCTTGCCGGATTTGTCCTGGTGCACAGCGACCAGGTGGGGCACGCCGCCGCCTTGGGTGTAGGTGTTGCGCACAGTGTGGCCAGGGGCCTTGGGGGCGACCATCCACACGTCCAGGTCAGCGCGGGGCACGACCTGGTTGTAGTGCACGTTGAAACCGTGGGCGAAGGCCAGCGAAGCGCCTTGCTTGATGTTCGGTTCGACATTGTTCTTGTAGACCGCTGCGATGTCTTCATCGGGCAGCAGGATCATGACCACATCGGCAGCCTTGACCGCGTCGTTGACTTCCAGCACGTTCAGGCCGGCCTTGCCAACCTTGTCCCACGATGCACCGCCCTTGCGCAGGCCGACCACAACCTTCACGCCACTGTCGTTCAGGTTTTGTGCGTGCGCGTGGCCCTGCGATCCGTAGCCGATGATGGCCACGGTCTTGCCCTTGATCAGGCTCAGGTCGGTGTCTTTGTCGTAGAAAACTTTCATGGGTCGCTCCGGTAGAAATGCGTTGTTGGGTGAAAAATAAAACAGGGGATTGTCTTACACGCGCAGGATGCGCTCGCCGCGGCCAATGCCGCTGGCACCAGTGCGGACGGTTTCGAGAATGGCCGTGCGGTCAATGGCCTGCAGGAAAGCGTCGTTCTTCGACTGGTCGCCGGTGAGCTCGATGGTGTAGCTCTTCTCGGTCACGTCGATGATGCGGCCACGGAAGATGTCGGCCATGCGCTTCATCTCCTCGCGCTCCTTGCCCACCGCGCGCACCTTCACCATCATGAGCTCGCGCTCGGTGTAGGCGCCTTCGGTGAGGTCCACCACCTTCACGACCTCGATGAGGCGGTTCAGGTGTTTGGTGATCTGCTCGATCACATCGTCAGAGCCCGTGGTCTGGATCGTCATGCGCGAGAGCGACGGATCCTCGGTGGGCGCCACGGTGAGCGATTCGATGTTGTAGCCACGGGCAGAAAACAGGCCCACAACGCGTGACAGCGCACCGGGTTCGTTTTCCAGCAGAACGGCAATGATGTGTTTCATAGGTGCAGATTCCTCTTTTCGCTGCCCTCCCCCGTGCACGGTAATACACAGGCTTGGCAGGCAATAGATTCGTCAAAAAAAGTGATTGCTATCTAATTGATAGCTATTAGCGCTTGATAAACAAGCGCTGGCGGCCGATTTGGCTTAAAGGTCTTCCGACCCCAGCAACATTTCGGTAATGCCCTTGCCGGCCTGCACCATCGGGAACACGTTCTCGGTGGGGTCGGTCCGGAAGTCCATGAACACGGTGCGGTCCTTGAGCTTGCGGGCTTCACGCAGCGCGGGTTCGACGTCCTTGGGATGCTCGATCAGCATGCCCACGTGGCCGTAGGCTTCTGCCAGCTTCACGAAATTGGGCAGCGCATCCATGTAGCTGTGGCTGTAGCGGCCGGAGTACTCGATCTCCTGCCACTGGCGCACCATGCCCAGATAACGGTTGTTCAACGAGCAGATCTTGATCGGCGTGTTGTACTGCAGGCAAGTCGACAGCTCCTGGATGTTCATCTGCACCGAGCCTTCGCCGGTGATGCAGAACACTTCCGAATCCGGCTTGGCCAGCTTGATGCCCATGGCGTAGGGAATGCCCACGCCCATGGTGCCCAGGCCACCGGAGTTGATCCAGCGGCGTGGCTCGTCAAAGCGGTAGTACTGCGCGGCCCACATCTGGTGCTGGCCCACATCGGATGTGATGTAAGTGTCCGCATCCTTGGTCATGTTCCACAGCGTCTCAACCACGTACTGCGGCTTGATGACGTCGCTGCTGCCCATGCTGTACTTCAGGCAGTCGCGCTTGCGCCAGCCTTCGATGGTGTCCCACCACGCGGCGAGCGCACCTGCATCGGGGCGGGTGCTGCTCTCGCGGATCATGGAGATCAGCTCGGTGAGCACATCCTTCACGTCGCCGACGATGGGGATGTCGACCTTCACGCGCTTGGAGATGCTCGACGGGTCGATGTCCACGTGGATGATCTTGCGGTCGTTCTGCGCGAAGTGCTTGGGGTTGCCAATCACGCGGTCGTCAAAGCGCGCACCCACAGCCAGCAGCACGTCGCAGTTCTGCATCGCATTGTTGGCTTCGATGGTGCCGTGCATGCCCAGCATGCCCAGGAACTTGCGGTCACTGGCCGGATAGGCACCCAGGCCCATCAGCGTGTTGGTGACTGGATAGCCCAGCATGTCGACCAGCGTGCGCAGCTCGTTGGTGGCGTTGCCCAGCAGCACGCCGCCGCCGGTGTAGATGTACGGGCGCTTGGCCGCCAGCAACAGTTGCAGGGCCTTGCGGATCTGGCCGCCGTGGCCCTTCTTCACCGGGTTGTACGAGCGCATTTCGACGCTCGACGGGTAGCCGCTGTAAGGCACCTTCTTGAAGGAGACGTCCTTGGGCACATCCACCACCACGGGGCCGGGGCGGCCGGTGCGGGCAATATGGAAAGCCTTTTTCATCGTCATGGCCAGATCGCGTGGATCCTTGACGAGAAAGTTGTGTTTGACGATGGGGCGGGTGATGCCGACGGTGTCGCATTCCTGGAAGGCATCGAGCCCGATGGCGGGCGTAGGCACCTGGCCGGAGATGATCACCATGGGGATCGAATCCATGTACGCCGTGGCGATGCCGGTGACCGCATTGGTAAGGCCAGGGCCAGAGGTCACCAGCGCAACGCCCACTTCGCCCGTCGCGCGGGCATAGCCGTCGGCGGCGTGGACTGCAGCCTGCTCGTGCCGGACCAGCACGTGCTGGATGGTGTCTTGCTTGTAGAGCGCGTCGTAGATGTAGAGAACGGCACCGCCGGGATAGCCCCAGATGTACTGGACGTTCTCAGCCTGAAGCGACTTGATGAGGATCTCAGAACCCATGAGGTCCTGCGAGCCGGGTGCTGGAGAATTGGTGTTGCCCTGCGCAGCAGCGGCCGCCGAAGTGATTTCGGCCTTGGAGATTTCCATGATCAACCTTTGTGAATTTCTCTGACGAAAAACCTTGGGTGCTCCTCGCATGAACTCTTGTGAAGCCAGCTTGGAACTTGAGGCCAAGGACATTGGCGGGATGATTACCGCGCCGGACCGTGACCCGTTTGCCTTTTGAATTGCAGCGGCGATTATCGCACTGCAACACATGTAAAGCGGCAGCGCGCCGAAAAAAACACCTGCGGATGCGATAATCAGCGGCTCAGCGTGCCGGATGGCCACATTTTTGTGGCCACTGCGGCGCCGAATTCTCCCGGACTACCCTGTCTTGGCCACCGAACAAGAACTCTCCGACTTCCTCAAAAGTGTAGAAAAGCGCGCGTTCAAGCGTTCGCTTTATCACGTGCGCAATGAGGAAGCGGCTCTTGATATCGTGCAGGACAGCATGTTCAAGCTCGCGGAACACTATGGCGACAAGCCAGCCGCCGAGCTGCCCATGCTCTACCAACGCATCCTGTCCAACTGCACGCTGGACTGGTTTCGCCGGCAGAAAACCCGCAATGCACTCTTTTCGAGCATGAGTGACTTCGAAGGGCCCGGCGAAGATGGCATGGATTTTGATCTACTCGAGGCGTATTCTGGCCCTGAGGGCAGCGAAAGGGCCGAGAGCGCAGAAGACCTGACCCGCCGGGCCCAGGTGTTCTACGAAATTGAAGCGCAGATCGCCGAGCTTCCGCCACGTCAACGGGAAGCGTTCCTCATGCGTTACTGGGAAGAAATGGATGTAGCAGAAACGGCAGCCGCCATGGGTTGCTCGGAAGGCAGTGTCAAAACGCACTGTTTTCGTGCAATACAAACCTTGAGCAAGGCACTGAAAGCCAAAGGAATCGAGCTATGAACACTGTACAGATCCCATCGACATCCGCACAGGACGCCGCAGACCGCTTTGCGCTGCGCGTGACGGCGCGGTTGTCCAGCGGCACGGACGAGCTTGCCTACGACATTTCCGAGCGTTTGCGCGCGTCGCGCATGCAGGCGCTTGCCAAGCGAAAGAAGTCGGTGGCGCCCGTGCGCATTGCGGCGCCGGTGACCGTGAATGCCGGCGGCAGCGCCACGCTTGGCCGTGGCGGCAGCGAAGGCGGTGGCTGGTGGAGCGCCCTGGTGTCGGCGGTACCACTGATGGCGCTGGTAGTCGGTCTGGTGATGATCAACATCGCGCAAGACGAAAGCAGCGCCAACGACGTGGCCGAAGTCGACGCAGCGTTGCTCACGGACGATTTGCCCCCTGAGGCATATTCGGACCCCGGCTTCGTACAATTCCTCAAGACTTCCGCACAGTCGAACTAAGCTTTTTTGGGTATCGACAACACCGTACTGCATGCACCCAAGCCCTTCTGACGCTTCCCCCGCCCTGCCAGCCTTCGTGCTGGCATTGGCGCTCTTGGGCGTGCTCGCAGTGGTCGGCGGTCAGGTGCTCGTGCAGATGCGCATGGCGCCCGGCACGCTGGTACCTGCGGGTGCAGAGGCTGCGGTGGCCAGCCCCAACAACGCGCGCGCGCCCAGCGGGTATGGTGCATTGGCAGCCCCCCAGATAGAGACCGGCCCTGGCTGGGAGACCCTTACCCGGGCCCAAAAGCTGGCGCTCTACCCCCTGGCCGAACGCTGGGCGCTTCTTAGCGAAGCACAAAAGCGCCGGTGGCTGGCGTTGGCTGGCAATTTTTCGAGCCTGCCGCCCGAAGAGCAGACCAAGTTTCACGAACGCATGACGGACTGGGCGAGCCTGAGTGCCCAGCAGCGCAACCAGGCCCGGCTCAACTACGCCGTCACTAACCGCCTGGCGGGCGACGACAAACGCGCCCAGTGGGAGGCCTACCAGGCGTTGTCCGAGGAAGAGCGCCTGTCCCTGGCGGCCCGTGCCGCGCCCAAGCCCAAGGGGGCGGCGACAGCCCTCCAGCCTGTGTCTCCGAAGAAATTGGCCCAGGTCCCCGCAGCGACCCAAGCCAACCCGGCGCGCCCCAACGTGCCCAAGATTCCTCCCGTGGCCGACAACTCTCCGCGGGTGGCGGCCCCTGTGCCCTCATCTGGTGCTTCCGCTGCACCAAGCTCGGCAGCCACGTCGCCTTCCAGCACGGTAGAAACCGCGCCGGTCTCGGTGCCCGTCGCCGTGCCCGCAGCGCTGCCCCCCCTGGGCAGCGGTTCGTCAGAAAGCCCGGCCGCTGCCCCAGCGCCTGTCACGCCCGATAATTCCGGTCTGTATCCTCAATAACCGGGCCGCCCGCCGGCCCGGCCTGCCTTGTTATCCGGATGATCGACTCCTCACCTGCCACCTCACTGCAGGCCGACGCCGCCAGCACCCCACCCCTTCGCAGCATCACGCCCAATCTCTGGCGGCGCATGGCCTGCTGGCTGTACGAAGGCATGCTCATGTTCGGGGTCGTTTTTATCGCCGGCTACCTTTTCGGTACGCTGAGCCAGACGCGCAACGCCATGGACAACCGCCACGCGCTGCAAGCCTTTCTGTTCGTGGTCTTCGGCATCTACTTCACGTGGTTCTGGGCCAAGGGCCAGACGCTGGCGCAAAAGACCTGGCTCATCCGCGTGGTCGACCCCGCCGGGAAACCCATCACGCAGGCCCGCGCCTTGCTGCGCTACGTACTCAGCTGGGTGTGGTTTTTGCCGCCGCTGGCGGCTTACCTGTTCGGCGTACCGGTGCTGGAAGTCCTTGTGCTGCTGGGTGGCTGGGTGGCTGTGTGGGCCATCCTGAGCCGTTTTCACCCCGAGCGGCAGTTCTGGCACGACGTGTTGGCGGGCACGCGCCTGGTGCACTACGAGCTCCCGAAAAAATAGCGCCGGGCGCGGTGCAGCGCGCCGCAGCTGTCATGCGGCTGCGAGAGAATATGTTCACCATGTCCACTCCCCTTCCTGAGCCCCACGCTCCCGCCAACCCACAAAAGACCCGGTCGGGCCTGAACCGCATCTGGCACGCTGCCGGCTATTCACTCGAGGGCCTGCGCGCAGGCTGGGGCGAGAAGGCATTCCGACAGGAGGCCATCGCCGCCGCAGTGCTTTTGCCCGTGTCGCTGTGGCTGGGGCGCAGCTGGGTTGAGGTGGCCCTGCTCGCAGGCTCCGTACTCATTGTGATGATCGTGGAACTGCTCAACACAGGCATCGAAACCGCCATCGACCGCATTGGCCCCGAGTGGCACGACCTGTCCAAGCGCGCCAAGGACATGGGCAGCGCGGCCGTGCTGCTGGCCCTGCTGCTGTGCGCGGGGATCTGGGGCGCTGCGGTTTTTCAAAGGATTTTTATTCATGGCTGAACCCGCTTTTTCCGTGTGTGTGTACTGTGGCTCGCGCCCCGGCGAGAACCCGGCCTTTGCCGACGCTGCGAAAGCCGTGGGCCACTGGATCGGTCGCCAGGGCGGCCAGCTGGTCTACGGCGGTGGCCGCAGCGGCCTGATGGGCACGGTGGCAGAGGCCACGCGCCTGGCTGGCGGGCGTGTGGTGGGGGTGATTCCCCAGGCGCTGGTCGACAAGGAGTTGGCCAACCGCCTGTGCGACGAGCTGCACATCGTGCAGACCATGCACGAGCGCAAGGCGTTGATGGCCGAGCGCAGCGATGCCTTTTTGGCGTTGCCCGGCGGTATCGGCACGTTCGAGGAGTTGTTTGAAGTGTGGACCTGGCGCCAGCTTGGCTACCACGACAAGCCGCTCGGGCTGCTCAATGTCGCGGGCTATTACGACGCGCTGATGGGCTTTTTGAACCACAGCGTGGCCAGCGGGTTCATGGGCGAATGGCAGATGGGTTTGCTGCATGCATCCACCGATGCCGAGGACCTGTTGCGCACCCTGATCCAGTCTGCAGGCCCCGACCAGACACAAGTGCCGCTGCGCGCGGTGATCTGAGCGGCCCGGTCGCACAACACGGCCAAAACGACAGGGCCATAACGACAGGACCCGGGGAAGGCCCGCCGTATCCGAGAACAAAAAAAGAAAGGGGCGGAAATCCGCCCCTTTACTTTTGGGTGGCGAGAACACTCGCCAGCCAGCCCGCAGTCTCAGACCGCAGCGTCGTCCAGATCACCGGTGCGGATGCGCACCACACGCTCCACGGCCGTCACGAAGATCTTGCCGTCGCCGATCTTGCCGGTGCGGGCCACGTTCACGATGGCGTCCACGCAGCGGTCCACGTCTTCGGTCTTCACAACCACCTCGACCTTCACCTTGGGCAGAAAGTCCACCACGTATTCGGCGCCGCGGTACAGCTCGGTGTGGCCCTTCTGGCGGCCAAAACCCTTCACCTCGGTCACGGTGAGGCCGGTCACGCCGCACTCGGCCAGGGCTTCGCGGACTTCTTCAAGCTTGAAGGGCTTGATGACGGCGGTGATCATTTTCATGGCGGGTCTCCTGTGGATATGGAAAAAATTAAAAAGGCTGGGGGCTGGCGCTGCACAACGGTATCAGTTCTCTGGGCCGATCACACGGCCGCTGGTTCTTGACCAGGCCGACAGTACAAGCCTGCTGCGCAAAGACCCATCGGCGTTTGCAGGCGCCTGAGGCGCTCAAAGCGTTCGCACTTGCACGCAGCGCGAGAGGTGACCGAAGCCCCCCAGTAGCTCAAAAGTAGCCGTCGTCGCGCCATTTCAAGCCCGAAACTTGCTGGTGATAGGGTAACGCCAGTCCTTGCCAAAGCTGCGGCGCGTCACGCGAATCCCCACGGGCGCCTGGCGGCGCTTGTATTCGTTGAGCTTGATCAGGCGCGTCACGCGCTCCACATCGGCGCGCTCAAATCCGCTGGCGATGATGGATTCGATCGGCTCGTCGTTTTCCATGTAGCGCGCGACGATGGCATCGAGCACCTCGTAGGGCGGCAGGCTGTCCTGGTCTTTCTGGTCGGGGCGCAGCTCGGCGCTGGGCGGGCGCGTGATGATGCGCTCCGGAATCGGATTGGCGCCCGTGCCGTACGGGTCGTTGGTGTTGCGCCAGCGCGCCAGGTCAAACACGCGGGTCTTGGCCACGTCCTTGATCACTGCAAACCCGCCTGCCATGTCGCCATACAGCGTGCAGTACCCGGTGGCCATCTCGCTCTTGTTGCCCGTGGTCAGGACGATGGAGCCGAACTTGTTGGACAGTGCCATGAGCAGCGTGCCGCGGATGCGCGCCTGCAGGTTCTCTTCGGTGGTGTCTTCGGGCAGGCCCGCAAAGTCTGTCGCCAGCGCAGCCTTGAAAGCCTCGAACTGCGGCTTGATCGAGATCTCGTCATAGCGCACGCCCATGCGCGTGGCCATGTCGCGCGCATCGATCCAGCTGATGTCGGCCGTGTAGGGCGAGGGCATCATCACCGTGCGCACCTTGTCGGCGCCCAGCGCGTCCACCGCAATCGCCAGGACCAGGGCCGAATCGATGCCGCCGGACAACCCGAGCACCGCCCCGGGGAAGCCATTCTTGCCCACGTAGTCCCGCACGCCCAGCACCAGCGCATCCCACAGGTCGGCCTCCAGGCTTTTTTCCGGGTCGACGATTGCTTCTATTTTGATAGCACCTTGCGCTTTCTGGACCTGCGCAAACACCAGTTTTTCTTCAAAAGCAGGCCCGCGGCCGGCCACCGAGCCGTCGGCGTTGAGCGCGAACGAGCGGCCTTCGAACACCACCTCGTCCTGTCCGCCCACCAGATGGGCATAGACCAGCGGCAGGCCCGTTTCGGTCACGCGCTCGCGCATCGTGGCTTCGCGCTCAGCGCTCTTGCCCACATGGAACGGCGACGCATTGATCACCGCCAGCAACTGCGCCCCCGCGGCCGCCGCATCGCGAGCGGGCTCCGCAAACCAGGCGTCCTCGCAGACCAGCACACCCACGCGCAGGCCTTCGACCTCGAACACGCAGGGCTTGTCTCCGGCCACAAAGTACCGGCGCTCGTCGAACACCAGGTAGTTGGGCAGCTCGCGCTTGGCGTAGGTCTGCTCGATGAGCCCGTCACGCAGGACGCTCGCGGCATTCAGGCTCGCGCTGTACGGCGGCCCCTGCAGCGGGACTGCGCTCGGATGCCCGAGCACGATCGCCAGGCCTTTCAACCCTGCCGTCTCGCGGGCCACGGTTTTCACGGCATCATCGCAGGCCGCAATGAAGGCGGGGCGCATGAACAGGTCTTCGGCCGCGTAGCCGCAGATCGCCAATTCAGGCGTCAGCAGCAGCCGCGCGCCCTGGGCGTAGGCCTCGCGTGCCGCGGCAATGATCTTCTGCGCATTCCCGGGCATATCGCCCACCACAAAGTTGAGCTGCGCAGTGCAAATGGAGAGCGTCATGGAACTGAAGGCGGCCCTGGTGGCCGGGTTGGATACCGCCATTGCAAGCCCGCGCAACGGTCGGCGGCACGGGAGAGTGCATGGCTGAGGAAGCCGCCATTATCGCCCGCGTACTCGCGTCTCCGCTCGACGTGGACGCCGCCGCCTGGAACGCGCTGCTGGCCCGCCAAAGCCACCCCACGCCCTTCATGCGGCACGAATACTTGGCCGCCCTGCACGAAAGCGGCAGCGCCACGCCGCGCACCGGCTGGGCGCCGCGCTTCATGACACTGTGGGACGGCGACACACTGATTGCCGCCTGCCCGCTGTACCTCAAGAACCATTCGTACGGCGAATATGTTTTTGACTGGGCCTGGGCCAGCGCCTACGAGCAGCACGGCGTGCCCTACTACCCCAAGGCCGTGGTGGCCGTGCCCTTCACCCCCGTGCCCGGCACCCGCCTGCTCGCACGCGACGACGCAGCGCGCGCCCTGCTGGTGCGGGCCGTGTGCCAGTGGTGTGAAGAGGAAAACGTGTCGTCCGTGCACATCCTGTTTGCCAGCGACGACGATGTGCTGACCAGTGCGCAGGAAGAACTGATGCTGCGCCACACGGTGCAATTCCACTGGAAGAACGATCGATACGCAGATTTCGACCACTTCCTTGCCAGCCTGGCCCAGGACAAGCGCAAGAAGATCCGCCAGGAGCGCCGCCGCGTGGCCGACGCCGGGGTGAGCTTCCGCTGGGCACGCGGTGCGGACATCGCCCCGGCCGACTGGGATTTCTTCTACCGCTGCTATGAGCGCACCTACCTCGAACATGGCAACCCGCCCTACCTCACGCGGGATTTCTTCGCGCGCATGGCGGCGCACATGCCCGAGGCCTGGCTGCTGTTTGTGGCCGAGCGCGGCGGCCAGCCGATTGCTACCAGTTTGATAGCTATTGGTGCTTATCCATCCAGCGCTGGCGGCCAAAATGACCACAACATGGTGGCCTACGGCCGCTATTGGGGGGCGCTGGAGCGGGTGGACTGCCTGCACTTTGAGGCCTGCTACTACCAGCCGCTGCAGTGGTGCATCGACCATGGCGTGGCCCGTTTCGAAGGCGGCGCGCAGGGCGAGCACAAAATGGCCCGCGCGCTGCTGCCCGTGCAGGCCACCAGCGCCCACTGGCTGGCGCACCCGGCCTTTGCCGAGGCGGTGGAGCGGTTCCTGCAGCGCGAAGGCGCCGGGGTAGAGGACTACCTGAGCGAGCTGCAGGCGCGCAGCCCGTTCAGGGCCACGGACTGATCAGGCCAGCGACTGATCCATCCACACAAGGCCGTAGCCGCCGAAGTGGACGCGGGCGCGGGCTTGGGCACGGCTCAGCGACGGGCAAATGGGCGAATGGGCGAATGGGCAAATAGGCGCGCCAACGATCACGCCAAGGGTCCATCCGCTCCAGCAAATGACGCGGATCACGCCGCAGTGAGCCTGAAAAACGCCACCGTGTTCACCAACGCCTGCGCCTGGCTGCTCAGGCTGCTGGCCGCGGCGGCCATTTCTTCGACCAGCGCGGCATTCTGCTGCGTGGCCTGGTCCATCTGCGTCACGGCCTCGCCCACCTGGCTCACGCCCTGGCTCTGTTCGGTGCTGGCGGCACTGATCTCGCCCATCAAGTCGGTCACGCGCTTGATGGCGCCCACGACCTCGGCCATCGTTGCACCGGCCTGGTCGACCAGTGCAGTACCTGTGCCCACCCGCTCCACGCTGTCGCTGATCAGCGCCTTGATCTGCTTGGCGGCGTCTGCCGAGCGGCCCGCCAGGCTGCGCACTTCGGTGGCCACCACCGCAAAACCCCGGCCCTGCTCGCCCGCACGCGCCGCCTCCACCGCGGCGTTGAGCGCCAGGATGTTGGTCTGGAACGCAATGGAGTCGATCACGCCAATGATGTCGGTGATCTTGCGGCTGCTGTCCTGGATGCCCTTCATGGTGCCCACCACCTGGCTGACCACATCGCCGCCCCGCACGGCCACGGCGGATGCACTGAGCGCCAGCTGATTGGCCTGGCGGGCGTTGTCGGCGTTCTGGCGCACGGTGGAATTGAGTTCTTCCATCGACGCAGCGGTTTCCTCCAGCGCGCTGGCCTGCTGCTCGGTGCGGGCGCTCAGGTCGTTGTTGCCCTGGGCGATCTCGGAAGAAGCCGCGGCCACGTTCTCGGAGCCCGAGCGCACCTGCCCGACGATGCCCGACAGGTTGTGCTGCATTTCGGCCAGCGAACGCAGCAGCTGCGCCAGTTCATCCTTGCCCTCCGCATGAATGCGCGAAGACAGGTTCCCGCGGCTGATTTCGCCCGCCGCCTGCGCGGCCTGGCGCACGGGCCCCACGATGGAGCGGGCGGTCCACAGCGCAAACACCGCACCGAGCACCATCGACACCAGCGCACCAAGTGCCAGCGCCCACTGGCTCGCAACCGCGGTGCGGATGTTGAGCTGCCCGAACTGTTCAAGCTGCTTCTGGGTGTGGTCGGCCATGTCGGCCAGCGACTTCAGATAGTTGTTGGCCAGGGGCTTGAGGTCGCTGTCCACCAGGGCAAAAACATCTTCACCCGCCTTTTTGCGCTCCAGCAATTTCGCGTCCTTCAAAACCCCCAGCCGCCAGACGCCCAGCGCCGCGATGGCCGCAGTGATAAGGAGCACAAGGGCAAACGCCAGGCTCAGGCGTGCGCCGATTTTGAGATGGTTCATGGGACTGTTTCGGGGGAGAAGAAGGGCTGTTGTCTGGTGACAGACCAGCCTTTGCGATTGCCGGGCGGCTCACTTGGCGCCACGGCGACCAAGCGGCATAGCGCGTGATTGGCGGGCAAGCTCGGGCCCGATTATCGACCAATTAATAAGCATGCATTCTATTGACCCGCAGGGTTTCACGGCGGTCCGGCGGCAAAGTGGGTTGCACGCAACAAAAAGCACGCTGGAGGCGGACCTTCACCGTGCTTTGTTTTTGATAGCTATCAGCGCTTATTGGACAAGCGCTAGAGGCTATTTTGACCCCTGTTTTTTTCCGCAACCGAAGCGGTCGCCCTCAGAAGCTTTCCCAGTCCTCATCGTTGCCGCCCTTGGCGGGCGCAGGGGCCGGGCCTGGCGCGGCAGGCTTGCCGGCTGGTGGGGCTTTGGCGTCGGGCCTGGGGGCGGACAAGCTGGCCCGGGACTTGGCGGCGGTCTTGCTGCCACCGATGGCGCTGCTAGCGCTCTGGGGCAAGGCGCTGCGTGTAGCGGCATAGGCGGGTGCCGGCACCGGCGCCCGGTGTGCGAACGATGGTGCAGGTGCCGTGGCCTGGGCGCGGGTAGTGTTGCCGGCACTGGCATCGAGCTTGAACACGGCCACCGCATTCACCAGCTCGCCGGCTTGGGCATTCAGCGCGCTGGCGGCGGCGGCCATCTCTTCGACCAACGCCGCGTTCTGCTGCGTGGCCTGGTCCATCTGCATGACGGCTTCGCCGACCTGCCCCACGCCCGCGCTTTGTTCACTGCTGGCTGCACTGATCTCGCCCATGATGTCGGTGACCCGGCGGATCGCTGCGACCACTTCGGTCATCGTGGCACCGGCCTTGTCGACCAAGGCAGTGCCTTGCTCCACACGCTCCACGCTGGCGCTGATCAGGGCCTTGATTTCCTTGGCGGCCTCAGCGCTGCGCCCGGCCAGGCTGCGCACTTCGCCGGCCACCACCGCAAAGCCACGCCCCTGGTCGCCCGCACGCGCGGCTTCCACGGCCGCGTTCAACGCAAGGATGTTGGTCTGGAACGCGATGCCATCAATCACGCTGATGATGTCTGCGATCTTCTTGCTGCTTTCGTTGATGCCCTTCATGGTCTCGACCACTTCGGACACTACGTCACCGCCCTGCACGGCCACGGTGGATGCGCTCATCGCCAGCTGATTCGCTGCCCGCGCGTTGTCGGCGTTTTGCTTGACGGTGGAGCCGAGCTCTTCCATCGATGCTGCGGTTTCCTCCAGCGCCGAGGCCTGCTGCTCGGTGCGCGCAGAGAGGTCGTTGTTGCCCGAGGCAATCTGCGAACTGGCCGAAGCCACGCCCTCGGCATTGCTGCGCACGGAACTCACGGTGTTGACCAGGCTTTGCTGCATGCGCTGCAGCGCACTGAGCAGGTGGCCGGTTTCGTCCTGGGACTGGACAACGATCTGCCCGCTCAGGTCGCCACTGGCCACGCGGTCTGCCGCTTCGACGGCCTGCGCCAGGGGTCGGGTGATCGACCGGATGATCGAGATCGCCAGAAAGACCGCCATCGCAATCGCAATGGCGCTCGCGATCAGTACATTGCGCACCAGCGCATGGGCCGCAGCTTCGGCCCGCTGGCCAGCCGCCACCGTGATTTGCGCTTGAAACTCCACCTGCTCCTGAATCGTGGCCTGGTAGGCCAGCTGCACCGGGCGAAACTGCTCCTCCAGCAGCTTGATGGCCTCGTCCTTTTGACCCTGCTGGATCAACGCCAGGTATTGGTCCCCCACCTTGACGAACTCGGCGCGCCGCAGTTGCATGCGGGCCAGTATGTCTTCGCCCTTGGGCGAATTGATGAGGGTGTCGAGCGTCTTGTATTGCTCTGCCGTGCTGGTCCTGGCGGCCGCAATCTGGTCCCGGGCAAATCGGGTCACCGTGTCGGTGGAGAACAGCGCCAGGTTGCGAAACTGAATAGCCTGCACGTTCACGCGATCCGCCAACGTCCCCAAGGATCTTGTGATGGGTATGCGCGCGTCGATGACGTCCTTGAGTTCTGCACGCTGGCTGGCCGACTGGGCCAAACTCACCGCCCCCAGCGCGATGAGAAGCAACACCATGACGGCAAACGCCGCGGCCAGTCGGGTTGATATCTTCAGCTGATTCATGTTCTCTGTCTCCTCGGGTTGACGGTGTTTTTTAGCTGTGGAAACCGCATCGGCACAGAGCGTTGTGGCAGGCCTTCATCGCCACTGCGCCGCGGCGCGCGCGGTCCACGCCATCGCCATCGATGGCGGCAACGAGGGCAGCTCACCCGCCGCTGCACAGCCGCACGCTGACGGATTGATACCAGCGTGCGCTGTCGCCCCGCGTAGGCCGACGGCGCATGTACTTGCGTCTGGACAGTGCGGGCATCCCGGGTGCCCCGATGGGAACGAGCGCGTGAGAGGCTGTCCCGCGCGCCTTCGCTGCCGAGGCGTGCTCCAGCGCTTACCCCCTTGGCGCCCACGGTTGAATTGGAGAGCTAGCTCCATTCCCGCCCGGCGTCCGCGCACAAAAAACTGCTACCGTGCAAAGCCGCCTCGCCGGCCGCACCCTTCCCCGCTTTTGAATGACGCCGTGATGCCCTTTTTCAGCCAGAAGAAAGAAACCGACCCCCAACACTTTCCGCCCCCGAGCCTGCCGTTGCTGGCGCTGGAGTTGCGGGCGCCCTGGGAGTTTGGGGCGGTGCTGCCGGCCTGGCCCGTGCTGCAGCGCGCCCCCAAGGGTGACGGCCACACGGTGATCGTTTTCCCGGGCCTCACCGCGGGTGATGTCACCACCTCGCCGCTGCGGCGCTATCTTGAATCCCGCAATTACCGCACCGAGGGTTGGGGCCAGGGCCTGAACCTGGGCCCGCGCGACGGCGTGCTGGACGCCGCCAAGCGCCAGTTGCAGGCTGCCCATGAGGCAAGCGGCAGCAAGGTGAGTTTGGTGGGCTGGAGCCTGGGCGGCGTGTACGCGCGCGAGCTGGCCAAGGAGATGCCCGAGCGCGTGCGCTGCGTGATCACGCTGGGCACGCCGTTCGCGGGCCACCACACTTCGACCAACGCCTGGCGCCTGTACCAGCTGGCCAGCGGCCGCAGCATCGAGCGCGAGACCGAAAACTACAACCTGCCGGAAGCCCCGCCCGTGCCCACCACCAGCATCTACTCGCGCAGCGATGGCGTGGTGGCCTGGCGCGGCAGCGTGCAGGCGCCCGCTGCGCACAACCCGCACACCGAAAACATCGAGGTGGTCGCCAGCCACTTTGGCATTGGCCTGAACCCAAGCGCCTGGTGGGCCGTGGCCGACCGGCTGGGGCAGCCGCAAGGGCCCGGCGCAGTGTGGCAGCCGTTTCAGCGGCCCCGGGTGCTGGGCTCGCAGATCATGTTCCCAGACCCGCAGCGTTGAGCGGGCCACGGCCTGCCTGCGCGGTGGGCGGCCGTTGCGGCCATGCACGCGGCTTTAGGGTGATCTGCTATTAGTTTTATAGCTACAAGCACTTACTGGATAAGCGCTAGGGCCCATTTTCTCTCAAAACCATGCCCCGGGCCAAGCCGCAGCCAGCCTGCTGGCGTGTCGCCAGCCACCGACCTGGCGAAAAGGTTTAGCGGTGGCGAACACGCTGAGGCCGTCGTCGGCCGCACTCCAACGTGCGGCGCACCTTGGAGCTGGCGAGTCAGCGCCGCAGATCTTCCTGATGCACCTCGCCAAAGCGGGTCACTTCGCGCTCCTGCGGCTCGGGGATGGCTTCGCTGGGTGGGTCAGACTGGGCGGGCGCCACGGCCGACCCGCCAAGCGCGCCGGTGACTGCGCCCACCACTCCGCCGACCACGGCGCCGGCAGGCCCTGCAACGACAGTGCCCACCACTGCGCCCGCAGCGGCGCCGGCCACTGCTCCGCCGCCGACTGCGACGCCTTGCGGTTGTGCACCAGGGTGGCCTGCACCCGTGTGCGCGACGCCGTCGTCGCGCAGGTTGGGGCCAGGCAACGGCGCGGCCTGTTCGCGGCGCGCCTGCTCGGACAGGTCGTTGTCACGGGTCACAGCTTCAATGGTCGATGGATTCATGGAGGTCTCCTGCAGTGGATGGGCTGGCAGGCGCTCGGTGAGCGCTGCCGTCCTTCGGTTGTAGGCCTCCTCAATGGGGTGTTGCGCCGTCTGCAGGCGTTCAACGCTGTCGGACAAGGACTTCGTCCAGGGTGTGCTGCGGGGTTCCACACGATCGCCAGCGGGCGCGGTGCCCACGCACGTGCGGGCGCCGGGGTCACTGCCCGGCGCGTGGTTGGCAGCCCAGCCGGGGTGGCCGGCGACTGCGGTTCAGTGTCGGCTGATGGGCGCCCCTGAAGCCTTCTCCAAAGCCCCGACGCGGGCACCCCTCAGGGTGGCAGGCAGATAGGATCGCCGTGCGCGACGGGGACGCCGCCGGGCATGGCCGCACGCAACCCATTCACCGTCGCGCCAGCCTCAATTGCTCCTATCCTGATAGCTGCAAAGACAACAGGAATAAGCGCTAGAGGCCATTGAGGCTTCCATTGCACCCGTGCGGTGCCAGCAAGACACCGCAGAAATCAGAAGCTCTCCCAATCGTCATCACCACCCGCAGCCGTGGCAGTGGATGGCGCAGGTGCTGCTTTGGCCGCGGGCTTGGCAGCGGGCTTGGGGGCCGACAGGCTTGCCATCGGCGCCGCAGTGCGCTGGCTGGCTGGCGCCGCCGACGCGCCACTGCGCGCAGCGCCCAGCTTGGCGGGCGCGGGCGCAGCCACCCGGCGGGTCGGTGGTGCGGGGATAGGCGTGGGGCTGCGCGCTGCGACAGGTGCGTGCACTGCAGGCGCGCTGCGCACCACAGCGGTCGTTGCGGCATCCAGCTTGAACACGGCCACCGCATTCACCAGTTCGCCGGCTTGGGCATTGAGCGCGCTGGCGGCGGCGGCCATCTCTTCGACCAACGCCGCGTTCTGCTGCGTGGCCTGGTCCATTTGCGTGACGGCTTCGCCCACTTGCGATACGCCCTGGCTTTGCTCGCCGCTGGCCGCGCTGATCTCGCCCATGATGTCGGTCACGCGGCGGATGGCACCGACCACCTCGGTCATCGTGGCACCGGCCTTGTCGACCAGCGCCGTGCCTTGTTCCACCCGCTCCACGCTGGCGCTGATCAGGGCCTTGATTTCTTTGGCGGCCTCGGCGCTGCGCCCGGCCAGGCTGCGCACTTCGCCGGCTACTACGGCAAAACCCCGACCTTGCTCGCCGGCGCGGGCGGCTTCCACCGCCGCATTCAAAGCCAGGATGTTGGTCTGGAAGGCGATGCCATCAATCACGCTGATGATGTCGGCGATCTTCTTGCTGCTGTTGTTGATGCCCTTCATAGTCTCAACCACTTCGGCGACCACGTCGCCGCCTTGCACTGCAACCGTCGATGCGTTCAGTGCCAGCTGGTTGGCAGCGCGTGCGTTCTCCGCGTTCAGCTTGACGGTGGAGCCGAGCTCTTCCATCGATGCTGCGGTTTGTTCCAGTGCCGAGGCCTGTTGCTCGGTACGGGCCGACAGGTCGTGGTTGCCCGAGGCGATCTGCGCGCTGGCGGTGGCCACGCCTTCGGCGTTGCCGCGCACGCCCGAGACCACATGGGACAGGTTGTCGCGCATGGCGCCCAGCGCCGTGAGCAGCTGGCCCATTTCATCGCGGCCGCCAGGTGGCACCTCGGCCGCCAGGTCGCCCGCCGCAATGCTGCGCGCCGCCTGCACGGCATGGCGCGCCGGCACGGTCACCGCGCGCGTGATGCCCACACCCAGCAGCGCGGCCAGCACCACGCAGGCCACCATGGTGCCCAGCAACCACAAGCGCGCCGTGTCAAACACGCTGCGCGCGTCGGCACTGGCCTCCGCCGCGTCCTCGGCGTTGATCTTTTGCAATTCGCCCAGCGTTTCGGCTGTGGCGACAAACGCGGTTTCCGATTCACCGGCGTAGAGCATGCCCAGCGCATCGCCCGTGAGGTCATGGGTTTCGGTCGTGCTGAAGTCGACGTTCTTGGCGACCTCGATCAGGTCGGCCTGCAAGGTGATGTATTTGGCCTTGCGCTCTTTGTACTGCTTGAAGGCCTCGCGCTCGCGGGGTGTGTCGGCCAGGGGATCCAGTGCGGCTTCGACGCGCTCCACATCCTTGTGCCGCGCCAGCACCTGCTCGGAAAACGCCTTCACCTCGGCGACGTTGCGCGCGGTGGCCAGGCCCCCTTCGGAGCGGCGCATGCGGTTGAGCAGGATCCGCAGTTCGCCCACCTGGGTCACCGTGGGCAAGAGGTCGTCGGCCAGCTTCTCTGTGTCGTGTTGAATGCGCGACATCTGGACCAAGGCCATCACGCCCAGCAGCATGGTGAACAGCACCATCAGCAGGAAGCCCGCTCCCAGCTTGACGCCGATGCGCAGATCGGAAACTTTCATGAATCACCCTTCAGAGGGCGGTGCCCGGGCCCGCCGCCATTTGTAACAAAATGCTGACCCAGTCTATCAGTCCGGGGCCGCATCTCGTCTCAGGTGTTTCACGGTTTCGGCATCCGTTGCGCAGCAACAGCGACGGGCTCCACAACTCCAATTAGCTACCAATCTAATAGCATCAAGCGCTTAACCAACAAGCGCTGGGGGCTTCTACGGCACCCATTCTGCAGGGTTGGGTCCCCTGCCCTACTGCGGCAGCACCTCCAGCACGATGAACTGGTTGGCCTGCGTGTCGGCCGTGAAGTTGTTGTCGGCCGCCAGCACCAGCGTGCGGTGGCCGTTGGGCAGCGTGTGGCCCCAGGTGATGGCTTCGATGTTGTCGAGCTTGACGCCCTGCCAGATGAGCGGCATCTCCAGCAGCACCTTGCGTGTCATGGGCGTGTAGGTGGCGCCCGCCAGGCGCTGCGTGCGGCTGACGTCGGTGGTGGCGCCGGTGATTTCGGTCCACACCAGGCGGATGGTGTTGCCCACGCCCGAGGCAAACGCGCGCTCGACCGCGATGAACTGGCCGTTGCCCACGGCCAGCAGGTCCGACAGGCCGTTGTCCGGCCCGAACGGCGCGCCGGGAGCGGCGTCCACCGGGATCTTGGGCAGCGCGTAGGCGTACTGCCCCTTGGGCTGGCCGGTGGTGGGGTCGATGGCGGTGACGCGCACGACGCTGCCGGCCTGCAGCGTGGTGAGCGGGCCGTCCTGGATCAGCGCGTCTTCGTTGGCGGCATACACCGTGCCGTCGGGCGAGACGGCCAGGGCTTCGAACACCTTGTTGCTGCGCGCTCCGTCGGTGGTGTTGTCGGCGTACTGGTACATGGCAGGCAGCGTGAACTCGCGCACAAAGCGGCCTTCGCGCGTCATCTGGCGCACAAAGGGCTGAAAGCGGCTGGCAGGGGTGGCGTTCCAGTTGCCTTCCGATGCCCAGTAGAGGCTGCCATCGGGTGCGGTGCGGATGGCTTCGGGGTCGACCGTGCGGGCGTTGGCGGGGAACGGCGTGCCGTCCTCGCGCAGCATGTGGGCCTGGCGGTTGACCTTGATCTTGAGGGCGCCGCTGGCGTCGTAGTCGATGCCCAGGTTGTAAAAGCGTGGTGTGCCACGCTCGCCGCCGCGGTCGTCCGAGATGGCCCAGTAGCTGCCGTCGGCCGCACGGTCCAGGCCCGAGATGCCGCCAAATTCCACGCCTTCGAACATCGTACCCGTGGGCAGCGACGCACTGCCCAGCAGGCGCAGCGATGCGATGGGCTGTGCGCGGCCGCCATCCACGCCATCGCCGTCGTTGCCGCCGCAGCCCGCGAGCGCGGTGGCCATCGCAATCGCCGCCGCCACGGTGGTGGCGAAATGCCGCCAGAAATGATGTTGCCCTGCCATGTTGTTTGCTCCCGCCCCGTCAGGCCGTTGATTGGATGAAAGCGCCCGAGGCTAGGGTGCGCATGTTTCCCGGGCGTGACAGGGGCGGTCAGCAGCAGGTCGGTGGCGGGGTTGGCGGTGAACGAAGAGTGGGTGGGGACGGCCCGCCGCGCAGATCAAGGGCAGTGACCGCAGCGACGGCCTTCCAAGCGACCATAAAAAAAAGCGCACAGCCAAATCGCTGTGCGCTCTTATTTTGATAGCTACTTGCGCTTATAGATCAAGCGCTGGCGGCCATTTTGCAATCAAACCCGGCATGGACGGCCGGGCGCCGGGCCTCAGGCGTTGTTGGCCTTCTTGTAGGCCGCGATACCGTCGGTGACTTCATTCTTGGCGGAGTCGATGCCTTCCCAGCCGACGACCTTGACCCACTTGCCCTTTTCCAGGTCCTTGTAGTGCTCGAAGAAGTGGGCGATGGCGTTGCGGCGCATGGCGTTCACGTCGTCGATGGTCTTCCAGTGGTCGTACATGGGCAGGATCTTGGACGTGGGCACGGCGATGACCTTGCC
>SDXZ01000320.1 GCA_004210805.1 Acidovorax sp. | reverse complement strand
GCTGCGGAGAGCGCCGCCATGGCGGCGCTCTCCGCAGCCATCGCGGTGTTCGAGGCCCTGCTGTTTGCGGTGCTGGGCCGTGTCATTGACTGGCTCTCTACCGTGGCGCCTGCCGCGCTGTGGGCCGAGCGCAAGGGCTCCATCGTGGCCGTCGTGGCGCTGCTGCTGGGCTCATTGCTGCTGGTGTCGGTGCAGACCAGCATCAAGCACCAGGTGCTGGCCATCAACTTTCCGCTGCGCCTGCGCTGGAACTTTCACCGTCTGATGCTCGGCCAGAGCATGGCGTTCTACGCCGACGAGTTCGCAGGCCGCATCACCACCAAGATCATGCAGACGGCGCTGGCGGTGCGCGACATGATCTTCACCACCACCGACGTGGTGATCGGCATGGGCATCTACCTGGTCACCATCCTGGTGCTGCTCGCCGGGTTTGATGCGCGGCTGATCGTGCCGTTTGCGGTGTGGATCGTGGCCTACGGCCTGGCGTGCTGGTACTTTGTGCCGCGCCTGGGCAAGGTCGGCAAGGCGCAGGCCGACGCGCGCTCGGTGATGACCGGGCGCATCACCGACGCCTACACCAACATCGCCACCGTCAAGCTCTTCTCGCACACCCGGCGCGAGTCCGAATTTGCGCGTGCCGCCATGGACGCTTTCAAGCTCACCGGCTACGCGCAGATGCGGCTGGTGAGCCGGTTCGAGATCGTGAACCAGATGCTCGTGGTGGGCATGATTTTGGGCGCCTGCGGCACGGCGCTGTGGCTCTGGTCGCTGGGCGAGGTGGGCGCAGGCGCCGTGGCCGCAGTCATTGCGATGACGCTGCGGGTCTCGGGCCACGCCCACTGGGTGATGTGGGAGATGACCACGCTGTTCGAAAGCGTAGGCACGATCCAGGACGGCATCAACACGCTGACGAAGCCCCGCACCGTGGTCGACGCCCCAGACGCGCAGCCACTGCACGTCACGCAGGGCGAGGTGCGTTTTGAGAACGTGAGCTTTGCCTACGGCAACGGCCGTCCCGTCATCGACAAGCTGAACCTCACCATCCGCGCGGGCGAAAAGATCGGCCTCATCGGCCGTTCGGGCGCGGGCAAGTCCACGCTGGTCAACCTGCTGCTGCGTTTTCATGACGTGCGCTCGGGCCGGGTGCTGATCGACGGACAGGACATTGCCCACGTCACGCAAGACAGCCTGCGCCGCAACATCGGCATGGTGACGCAAGACACCTCGCTGCTGCACCGCTCGATGCGCGACAACATCCTGTACGGACGCCCCGACGCGACCGAGGAAGAAATGCACGCCGCCGCGCGCCGCGCCGAGGCTTCGGAGTTCATCGACAACCTGAGCGATCTGCAGGGCCGGTCCGGCTACGACGCGCAGGTGGGCGAGCGGGGCGTCAAGCTCTCGGGCGGGCAGCGCCAGCGCGTGGCGATCGCGCGCGTGATGCTCAAGGACGCGCCCATCCTGCTGCTCGACGAGGCCACCAGCGCGCTCGACTCCGAGGTCGAAGCTGCCATCCAGCGCAGCCTGGACAGTCTCATGCAGGGCAAGACCGTGATCGCCATTGCGCACCGGCTGTCGACCATCGCGGCCATGGACCGGCTGATCGTGCTGGACGCCGGTGCCATCGTGGAAGAAGGCACGCATGCGCAGTTGCTGGCGCACAGCGGCGTGTACGCGCGGCTGTGGGGCCACCAGAGCGGTGGCTTTCTGGGCGAAGAAGATTAACCCGCCCCTGAGGCGGCGCATCAGTCTTACGGGTCGCGTCTTGCAGGGAACACCGCACTACCGCCTGACGGATCTCTGTCACTGTGGCGCGCCGTAAGCACGCCCCACATTCCCGTGGAGGTGTCGCGCAGGAGGCTGCAGGCGCATGCCGTGCGCCCTTACCGTGCGGTCCCATGGCTGCCACTGCGTCGGCCTTCTTTTGGGAGACACCCTGCATGATCAAGATCACGGCCCTGTACCGCTGGCGCGAGGGCGCCACCTTCGACCACGACTACTACCACGGTGAGCACATGCGCATTGCCCGCGCCGCGCTGCAACCGCTGGGCCTGGTGCGACTGGAGAGCGACCGCGTGCTCTACCCCGGCGAGCCGCGCCCCGGCCAGGTGGTGGCGCTGACGAATGCGTTCTTTGCGGACCTGAAGCAGGCCCAGTCCGCCGCCAAGCAGACCGCGGCCGAGCTGACGGCCGACATCCCCAACTACACCAACATCCAGCCCGAGTCGTACATCGCGCAGATGCTGGGGCACGAGATCGCGGCCTGATTGCGCCACCCGCTATGTTTGGTGAGGCAGCGTGGACGATGGGAGCGTCCGTCAGTCCCGCTCGCGCATCGCCTTGAACAGCAGGCCCAGGCACACCGCCATGCCCAGCATCGGGACGGCCGCCAGCACCGCCACCACAGCCCGCGCTACGGGCGATCAGTCGAAGTCGCGCGCGGTGCGCCAGGCGCCGTACGCGGCCACCAGCCCCAGGATGAGCATGCCCATGCGAAAGCCCGCACCGGGCTTGACGAAAGCAATCAGCAGCACCGCGTTGGCAACACCAACGGCCAGCGCGACGTGGCCCAGGTGCAGCGAGAAAGAGGTTTGAGAAGTCGCGCGGCTGCGCACTGGGGCGCGGTCATCGTTTTCGATACTGCTGTCCTGGTCGTCATTCTTGTTGACCGGGTTGCGCGATCGCACAGCGGCTGGGCTCTTTGGGGCCGGCGCTGTGGGCGCTGTGGCCTGCGCTGCGCCCCCGGCCCTGCCCCATTCCGATGCGGAAATTCCGGCTGCTGCTACCCCAGCCGCCATCCCCACCGTGGTTGCAGC
>SDXZ01000319.1 GCA_004210805.1 Acidovorax sp. | reverse complement strand
TTTGAAACGGTGGACGGCGACACTGCGGCGTTCCACCCCATGGCCGGGCGCGTCACCGTCAACAGCGCCGAGGCCTACCTGGGCGCCTGCGCCGCGGGGCAGGGTGGTGGGGCAGCACCTCCACCAACAGCCCCCGGTCGATCAGCTCGCGCACGCCCAGCAGCGGCGCCTGGATCAAGCCCAGCCCCGCGGCGCAGGCGCCCAGGTAGGCCTCGGCGCTGTTGACGGTGACGCGCCCGGCCATGGGGTGGAACGCCGCAGTGTCGCCGTCCACCGTTTCAAACCCGGCCGACCGCGTGCCCAGCGTGCTCACGTAGTGCACCAGATCGTGCTGCGCCAGGTCGGCCAGCGTGTGGGGCGTGCCCTTCTTCGCCAGGTAGCCGGGGCTCGCGCAGGTGGCGACGCGCACCAAGCCCAGCGGGCGCGCCACCAGCCCAGGCTCGGCCACGGGGCCGACGCGGATCACGCAGTCAAAGCCCTCGCGCACCAGGTCCACACGGCGGTCGGTGCTGCTCAGCTCCACCTCCAGCAGCGGGTGGTGCGCGAGCAGCTCGGGCAGGGCTGGCAGCACCAACTGGCGCGCAATTCCGGTGGACATGTCGATACGCACCCGCCCGCGCAGGGCCGTACCTGCGGGTTGCTGGAACATCGCCTGCAGCTCGTCCACGTCGTCCAGCAGGTCCTTGCAGCGCTCGTAGTAGGCCTGCCCATCCTGCGTGAGCTGCACGCGCCGGGTCGTGCGGTGCAACAGGCGCGTACCCAGTTGCGCCTCCAGTTGCTGCACCGCCAGGGACGCACTGGCCTTGGGCAAGCCCAGTACCTGGGCCGCCTGGGTAAAGCTGCTCAGCTCCGCCACCCGGGCAAAAATCTGCATGCGGTCTAGGGGATTCATTGTTGGTTATGTATAGACAATGAATTCTATTTTGCATGGTTTATCTTGTTTTGGCGTGCCAATACAGTGACACCCAGGCCGGCCACAGGGTGTGGCCGGGCCTCTCCACACTGCAAAGGACACTGCCATGACAACCCCCTCCGCGACCTCTTCCGCCACCTCCACAACGTCCTCCTCGACCCCCATCGTTCTCATCACGGGCGGCAGCCGCGGCCTGGGTCGCAACGCCGCATTGGCTGCCGCGCAAAGCGGTATCGATGTGGTGCTGACCTATCGCCAGCAAGCCGCCGAAGCCCAGGCCGTGGTGGCCGACATCGAACGGCTGGGCCGCCGCGCCGTGGCCCTGCCGCTGGACGTGGGGGATGTGGCCAGCTTTGAAGGATTCGCTGAGCAGCTGCAGCAGGCGCTGCGCAGCCAATGGCAGCGCGAGCGCTTTGACTTTCTGGTCAACAACGCCGGCATGGGCGTGCATGCGCCCATCGCCGAAACCACCGAGGCGCAGTTCGATGCGCTGGTCAATGTGCACTTGAAGGGCGTGTTCTTTCTCACGCAGCGTTTGTTGCCGCTGATGAACGACGGCGGCCGCATCCTGAACTTCTCGTCGGGCCTTGCGCGGTTTGCCCTGCCGGGCTACGCAGCGTATGCCGCCATGAAGGGTGCCATTGAGGTGCTGAGCCGCTACCTGGCCAAAGAGCTGGGCCCGCGCGGCATCAGCGTGAATGTGGTCGCGCCCGGCGCCATCGAAACCGACTTTGGCGGCGGCGCTGTGCGCGACAACGCCGAGCTGAACGCCTATGTCGCCGCACAGACGGCCCTGGGCCGCGTGGGCCTGCCGGACGATATCGGTCCGCTGGTGGCTTCGCTGCTGCAGCCGGCCACGCGCTGGGTCAATGCCCAGCGCATCGAGGCGTCGGGTGGCATGTTTGTCTAGGGAACACCCCCTGAGTCGCTTCGCGCCTTCCCCCGCTCTCGCATCGCTGCGCGATGCGGGCAGGGGACGCCACCGGTGCGGCGGGGCGGCCCTTGCACGGTGGCACTAGTCTTAGGCAGCGCCGATGTCGAAGGCTTCGGGTAGTGCGTCGCGCGATGGAAAACCAGGATGCTGCACAGATAACACGCGCTCAGGGCTTCCCGGTTCCGCCTAAGTTTCGTCTAAGTGTCGCTGCCCACACTGCCTTTCATCGCAACCCCGATTGAGAAGGCAGACACCATGAACCACACGCTTGCATCCACTCCCCGCCGCCTGATCCTGGCCCTGGTGGCCGCGGGCGCTTTGGGCGCCACGGGCGCCGGCCTCATCAGCGGGCACCAGGCCCGCGCGATCACTCCGTCCACCCCCATCGTGGCGCAGACCCCTGCGGCACCGTCAGGTGGCGCGCTGCCCAGCTTTGCGCAGATCACCGCGCAAAACGGTGCGGCCGTGGTCAACATCAGTGTGACCGGCAGCGCCAAGGCCGCCATGGCCAATGGCGATGATGACGACGACGATGAAGGCCAGCCGGCCGCCCGCCAGGGCCGTGGCCCGCAGATGGACCCCAACGATCCGTTCTATGAATTCTTCCGCCAGTTCGGCTTTCCCGGTGGTGGTGCGCAGGGCCGGCCCAACGTGCCCACGCACGGCCAGGGCTCGGGCTTCATCGTCAGCGCCGACGGGCTGGTGCTGACCAACGCCCACGTGGTCAAGGGTGCGAGCGAAGTCATGGTCAAGCTCACCGACCGGCGCGAGTTCCGCGCCAAGGTGCTGGGCTCGGACCCCAAGACCGATGTGGCCGTGCTCAAGATCGACGCCAAGGACCTGCCCGTAGTGCGCCTGGGCAGCACGCGCGACCTGCAGGTGGGCGAATGGGTGCTGGCCATCGGCTCGCCCTTCGGTTTTGAAAACAGCGTGACCGCCGGCGTGGTCAGCGCCAAGGGCCGCTCGCTGCC
>SDXZ01000114.1 GCA_004210805.1 Acidovorax sp. | reverse complement strand
ATGAGCGACTACTTCCAGCACTGGCTCGACATGGAAGGCAAGATCGCCGCCACCGGCAAGGCGCTGCCCAAGGTCTTCTGCGTGAACTGGTTCCGCAAGGACGAGGCCGGCAAGTTCGTGTGGCCGGGTTATGGCGACAACATGCGCGTGCTCAAGTGGATGATCGACCGCATCGAAGGCCAGGCCCAGGGCACGGAGACGATGTTCGGCGTGGCACCCCAGTACGCCGAGATCAAATGGACAGGACTGGATTTCAGCGCCCAGAAGTTCGAAGCCGTCACGAGCATCGACAAGGCGGCTTGGGCTGAGGAGTTCAAGCTGCACGACGCCCACTTCGAGCAACTGGCCTACCACCTGCCGGTGGCTCTGCTGCAGACCAAGGCGCAGCTGGAAAAGCGCTTGAACGCTTAAGCACCCACCACCTCTGGTTTAGCTGCCCCTCAAAGCCGCCCCTTCTAAGGAATGGGCGGCTTTTTCATGGCAGGTATTGGATACTGCATTGCTTGCGCGCAGTCCACCACGATCAGCAGTTCACCCACCATGAAAAAAGCCGTGGCGATTGCTCGCCACGGCTTGAAGATTCGTTTGGCTGCGCGGTCTGCGCAGCGCTAACTCAGTAGTAACGGCGGATGTCGTTCACCGTGGCCACGCCCATAGCATGGTTCAGTTCGGCCATGATGCGGGGATCCTTCATGGCAACGTTCCAGGTGCGTTGGTCTTCGGCAGCGCGGCGGCGGCTTTCGGTCCAGGCGCGGCCGGCCACACGCAGAGCGGCACCGGCACGGCGTGCGGGCGAGGCCAGCAGGGCCAGGGCACCAAATGCCACCAACCACAGCACCATCCAAGCGGCCAGCAGGTGGCCTTCGCTCCAGGTGTCGATCACCTGGTTGGCCACAACCAGCAGCGCGGACACAACGGCCGCCAGCAGCAGGGTAGCAGCGCCACGGGCGCCGTCGAAGTTGGCGGCAGCGCGCTTGAGGGCGGCGGCGGCGTTTTCGGCGCGGACCACGCCGGGGTGTTCAGTCAGGTGTTCTACGTGTGCGAAGGCAGTCATTTCAGTTCCCTTTTCTAACGCTCGTGACGATATTGCCGGGCGATGGGGTGATATTAGGGTTTACCCTTTGCACATTCAAGTTTATATTTTGAATCATTGATATTCACATCGGTGATGATTTGCCATGGCGCCCGTCAATTTCCGCTCCCTCGATCTCAACCTGCTGCGCGTGTTCGACGAGGTGATGGCCGAACGCAGCCTGACGCGTGCGGCCCACAAGCTCTCGATCACCCAACCGGCGGTAAGCAATGCTATGCGCCGCCTGCGCGAGGTGGTGGGCGATGATTTGCTGGTGCGCAGCGGGCAAGGCGTGGAGCCTACCGCCCGTGCGCTCGCCCTGTGGCCACCGGTGCGAGAGGCGCTGGCCCACCTGCAGGAGTCGCTGTCCCCGGGGCAGTTCGACCCCGCCACAGCCGAATCCACGTTTGTGCTGGCCATGGCCGACGCCACCGCAGCCACGCTGGTGCCGGCCCTGGTGGAGATCATCGAACGCGAGGCGCCGGGCATTGCGATCCGCGTGTTGCCGCTGACCACGCGTGATCCGCGGCGCCTGCTGGACGAAGAAGCCGCGGACATGGCCGTGGGTTATTTCCCCGCCGTGCTGGCCGACCTCACGGCCCGGGCCCAATCGGGCGATGCGGTGGCCTTTGAGAGCCGGCGCCTGTACGACGGCGAGTACGTCTGCGTGATGCGCCAGGGCCATCCACTGGCCCTGGCGCCTCTGACGCTGGATGCCTACTGCGCGGCGAGGCACATGCTGGTGAGCTTTTCAGGACGCCCTTTCGGCTTCATCGACGAGGCGCTGGCGTCGCTGGGGCGCAAGCGCAAGGTGGTGATCACCGTCAACCAGTTCTTCACGGCGGGGCGGGTGGTGTCCGGGTCGGACCTGCTCAGCGTGCTGCCGCGCCACTTTGTACCGGTCACGGGCATTGCAGACGCCTTGGTGCAACGCGCTTTGCCGCTCGACGTGCCGCCCGTGCACGTGGACGCCCTGTGGCGCCGCCGCGGCCCCCAGCAGACGGCCATGACCTGGCTGCTCCAGGCGTTGGCCCGGTCGGCGCGCCGCACCTTTCCGGAGGCTTAGGAGCCTGTTGACGATCTCCCAGGGGTCGCGCAGCGGTCTTTGCGGGGTGGGATGCTAGGCGCGGTGCGCAGCCAATAGCCCGGCTATTGGCAAGCGCCGCAACGCCGCAGACCGCACGCAAAGGCCACTGCCCGAAGGGTTGAGCGCGATCCCCTGTGAGATCGTCAACGGGCCCTTAGGTGCGAGGCCGTAGACTGCGCGCTGCATGAAGATTCAACTGCTCTCCGATCTGCACCTGGAAGCCCACCCCCACTTCAAACCAGAACCCGCGCCCGGCGCCGATGTGCTGGTCCTCGCCGGTGACGTGGGGTCGTACCAAACCGGCTCCCAGCTCACCGACGACGACTTTGGCCTTGCCCGGTTTTCACCCCTGCCACAGTACGCCGGCTGGCCCACCCCGGTGCTTTTTGTGCCCGGCAACCATGAGTACGACGCACAGGACTTCGACGAGGCCCACCAGCGTCTGCGCCACACCTGCGAGCGTTTGGGCATCCAGTGGCTGGAACGCGAAACACTGCAACTCGGCGGGGTCCGTTTTATCGGAGCCACGTTGTGGAGCGACTTCGATGCGCTCGCCGACCATGAGGGAGCCACCGACCTCACTCGCAGCCTGAAGCTGCGCGACAAGGCGTTTCGGGCCGCAAATTTTTATCTGCGCAAGACCGGTGGCACGCGCCACGGCGAACCTTTTTTGGCAGAGCCTATGCGCGAAGAGGCCCTGGTCAGCCAGGCATGGCTCACCGCCGCGCTCGCCGCCCCATTCGATGGGCCCACGGTGGTGGTCACACACTTCGCCCCCAGCCTGCGCAGCGCGGATCCACGCTACGGCCTGGTGCCCGGCACGGCCGGTTTCTGCAACGGGCTGGACGCGCTACTGCCCCATGCGCAGCTGTGGCTGCACGGCCACCTGCACGCGCCCAGCGACTACACGGCCGAGGGCGTGCATGCCGACGGCAGGCCATGGCGTTGCCGGGTGGTGGCCAACCCGCTGGGCTATGCCCGCAAGGGCGAGCAGGCTACCTTCCAGCCGCGCTGCTGCCTCACCGTATGATGACCGCGCGGGGCACCACTGCGCCGCACGTGCAGGATGAAAACACCTGATCCAGGTCAAGACAACAAAAGCCCGCGCACGGTAGTCTGACCATCCCTTCCAGGAGAAAAACATGAACATCCTTCTTGCTGTCGACGGCAGCACGTTCACCAAAAAGATGCTGGCCTACCTGGCTACGCATGACGAGCTTCTGGGCGGCTCTCACCAGTACACCGTCCTCACCGTGCAGGCGCCGCTGCCCGCCCGTGCGCGCTCGGCGCTGGGCAAAGAGGTGGTCGACAGCTACTACGCCGAAGAGGCCGAGAAGGTTCTCAACCCCGTGTGCAAATTCCTCGCGCGCCACAGCGTGGACGCCAAACGCATCGTCAAGGTCGGCTCGGTGGGGGAGAACATCGCCAAGGTGGCTGACGCGGGCAAATTCGACCTGCTGGTGATGGGCTCGCACGGCCACGGCGCGCTGGCCACGCTAGTGATGGGTTCGGTCACTACCCACGTGCTGGCGCACTCCAGGTTGCCGGTGCTGCTGGTGCGCTAAACCGCTCACCCCCTTCCGATACAGGCCCTGCCCCCACGCAGGGCCATTTTTTTGCCTCGATAAAACCCATTGGTTATTGTGTGACTATTCGGTTTACATCAGTACCATTCAGTTATACATTCCGGCTACGCCCATCTTGGCGTACCCATTTCCCTCGAAATACTGAAGGAGCGCCCCATGAAGAAGACATTGATCGGACTGGCCCTCACGGCAGGAGCCACGTTTGGTGCCTTGGCCCAGGACATCGTTGACACGGCGGTGAAGGCCGGCAATTTCAAGACCCTTGTGGCAGCGGTGCAGGCCGCAGGGCTGGTGGACACCCTCAAGGGCCAGGGCCCGTTCACGGTGTTTGCGCCGACGGACGAAGCCTTTGCCAAGATTCCAAAGGCCACGCTGGATGGCCTGCTGGCCGACAAGGCTGCGCTGACCAAGGTGCTGACCTACCACGTGGTCCCCGGCAAGGTGATGGCCAAGGACGTGAAGCCCGGCATGGTCAAGACGGTCCAGGGACAGGAGCTCACGGTGACCACCGGTTCCGGCGTCATGGTCGACAAGTCCAAGGTGGTGGCCGCGGACGTGGTCGCCAGCAACGGCGTGATCCACGCAATCGACACCGTGCTGATGCCCAAATGAGCGGCCGGCGCGCAGCACCCCGCCACACATCCACCCACCCTCACCACCCCATCCCTACCCACAAGGAACGCGGAGCCGTCCTATGAACCACTCGCTTGTATTGAACCGCCGCACCGTGCTTTTGACCGCCGCCCTGGCCGGCAGCACCACCCTGTTGCAGGCCTGCGGCGGCAGTGACAACGACGCGCCCGAGCGCAACATCGTCGAAGTCGCGCAGGCCAATCCGGACCTGAGCATCCTGGTAGAGGCCGTCGTCGCAGCCGGCCTGGCACCCACACTCAGCACCGGCACACTCACGGTGTTTGCCCCGACCAACGCAGCCTTTGCGGCGTTGCTGACAGAACTGGGCGTCACCAAGGAAGCCCTGCTGGCCGACAAGCCTTTGTTGACCGCAGTGCTGACGTATCACGTGCTGGGCAGCAAGGTCCTGCGTGCCGACGTACCGCTGGGCAAGGCGGTCACCCCGGTCTCAGGCGGCTTTTTCAAGATCGAGTCGGCGGCTGGCAGCCTGAAGATTACCGACGGCCGCAACCGGACCAGCACCCTCACCGCCACTGACATCCCGGCAAGCAATGGCGTGGTGCATCTGGTCGACCGGGTCCTGCTGCCGGCCAACAAGGACATCGTGGCCACGGCATCGGCCTTGCCCGACTTCAGCATCCTCGTGGAGGCAGTGGCTGCCGCGGGCCTGGTCACCACCCTGCAGGGGGCCGGCCCCTTCACCGTGTTTGCGCCGACCAACGCCGCGTTTGCAAGCCTTCTGGCCGAGCTGGGGGTGACCAAGGAAGCGCTGCTCGCCAACAAGGCCTTGCTCACCTCGGTGCTCACGTACCACGTCGTGCCCGGCCGGGTGCTCAAGGCCGAAGTCCCGGTCAACACCGCCATCACGACGGTGCAAGGCCAGACGTTCACCGTCAACTCCAGCCTGGTGATCACGGACCAGAACATGCGGCAAAGCGGCATCGTGGCGACCGACGTTTTCACCAGCAACGGCGTGATCCACGCGCTGGACAAGGTGCTGCTGCCCAAATAAGCGGTAGCGATTCCGGCAGCCCATGCAAAAAGCCCGGCATGCCGGGCTTTTTTTCGTGAGTCTCTGCATCGCCTCGTGGGCGACGACGCTGCAAGAAAGCTATGAGCGCGCTGCCAGCCCGTCAAAACAGGTGCGCACGACCAGGTTGACGATTTCCTCATCCGAGTACTGCCCGCTCTCCTTGAGGAAGCTGACCACCGGGTCGCAGGCCCGTGCAAACAGGGTGTACAGAACCACCACTGGCGGCAGGCCGGGGTTGATCAGGCCCTGGGACTGGGCCAGGGTGATCCACTCGCCAATCTGGTCGCTCACAGTAACCAGGCCGTTCAGGTAATCCTTGTTGGCCATCAGCACCGCACGCAGGGTGGAATTGCGGCTGGGCAGCAGCGGCATCTCATTGGTCAAAAGCCGCTCGAGCGACCAGCGCACCAGGGCCTGCAGCTTGTCGATGGGGGGCATTTCGGCCGGCAGGCTTTCGAGGTAGGCCTGCACCCGCCCGAGGATTTGCACCATTGCAGCACTGCACAGCTCTTCCTTGCTGCAAAAGTGCTTGTAGAGACTGGCCTTGGCAATACCGACGGCGTTGGCCACGTCGTCCATGGTCATGGCATCGAACGCCTTCTCGCCGAGCAGTTGGCACGTGGAGCGCAGGATGGCGTCCTCGCGTGCTTGGTGCATCTGCTCTTTGAAGGAGGGTTTGGTGGGCTGCGCTTGCATGGGCTCTATTTTATACATTCCAGTAGAAAAATAAATGCCTAAGTTGCAATGCAACTTGATCGTTCACGTTTTACCCAGTGGGAATCGTGCCCCACACGCGCCGGTTCCTTGTGCAACCTAGGCGGCAGGCGGCTCCAGCGTGCTGGCCGCCGTGGTGGTGAGCGCAGCCGTCAAGGCGTCCAGCACGGCGGACTCCAGGTTCCAGCAGTGCCAATACAGCTGGATCGGCAAAGAACGGCCCGGTGCCAGGTCCACCATGCTGCCGTCGGCAATTGGGCCGCGGGCCAGCAACTGGGGCACCACCCCCACGGCCCAGCCAGCTGCCACGGCACGCATCTGCGCCTCGGTGCCGGGCACAAACAGGTGGTTGAGCGCCACTCGCTTGAGGCCAAAAGCCCGGGCCACGAACTCGGCGGCCATGTCGTCCTTGCGGTTGAACGCCAGGAACGGCACGTCGCGAAAGTTGTGCGGCGTGAGCCCGTGGGGCAGGTGCTGCTCTGCGTAACTGGCCGAGGCCACCGCCACATAGTGCATGGCGCCCAGCGGCACCATCTTGCAGCCCCGCAAAGCTTGCTTGAGCGTGGTCACGCAGCCCAGTACCTGGCCCGAGCGCAGCCACTCCTGCGTGAAATCCTGGTCGTCCACGATGATTTCGAGCGGCAGGCGCTGGCGCACCAGCTCGTGCAGCGCCCCCATGGCCCAGGTGGCAATGCTGTCGGCGTTGATGGCAATAGAAATCCGTTCGTCCTCGCGCGTGCCACCCGGTGCACTGGGTGCCAAGTCATGCAGGTCGCGCTCCAGGTCGGCCCGCAGCAGCCGCAGCTGCTTGGTGTGTTTGAGCAGCAACTGCCCCGCCGAAGTGGGCCGCAGCGGGCGGCTGCGCACGATGAGCACCGAGCCCACCTGCGCCTCTAGCGCGCGCAGGCGCTGCGACACGGCGGACTGGGTCACGTTGAGGCGCTGGGCCGCACGTTCGAAGCCGCCCTCTTCAACAATGGCGGCAAGGCATTCCAGGGCGGCGGGGTCGTAGGAGCTCATGGCAAATGTTTTGACGAAGGGCGCAGGTGGGGCCATGCGGGGGCCCGCTGCATTAGACAGACTGATGCACTTGGATTGAGTTTAATTTTGCTTTTGATGGAATGCAATGTGGATGACACTGCCGTCCATGAAAACCATCGTTTTGGGCGCCGGCATCATCGGCATCAGCACGGCGTGGCACCTGCTGGAGCGCGGCCACGAAGTCATCGTGGTCGACCGCCAGCCCGATGCGGCGCTGGAAACCAGCTTTGCCAACGCGGCGCAGATCTCGGTGAGCTATTGCGAACCCTGGGCCAACCGTGAAGCCCCGCTCAAGGCGCTCAAGTGGATGTTCGACAAAGAGGCTCCGCTCCTGTTTCGCCCGCAGATGGACTGGCAGCAATGGCGCTGGGGCCTGCAGTTTCTGGCGCAGTGCAACGATGCGGCCTTTGAGCGCAACGTGCAGCAGATCGTGGCGCTGGGTGCCTACAGCCACGCCGCCCTCAAGGACCTCGTGGCGACCACCGGCATCCAATACGACCGGCTCGAACGCGGCATCGCCCACTTCTACACCGACCAGAAATCGTTTGACGCTGCGGGCCATGCGGTCGAGCTCATGCGCAAGCACGGCGTGCAGCGCCGCCTGGTGAGCCGAGAAGAGCTGCTGCAGATCGAGCCTGCGTTCAAGGCCTACGGCGACAAGATCACCGGCGGCACCTACACCAGCACCGACGAAAGCGGCGATGCACGCGTGTTCACGCAAGAGCTTGCGCGGCGCTGCGTGGCACGGGGCGCGCAGTTCCTGTACGGCCACGACGTGCTGCGGCTGAACAAAATTGGCAATGCTATTGATTCAGTAGCAGTCATGCCACGCCGATCAAGCGCTGGAGGCAAAAAAGACTTCATTTTGAAGGCCGACGCCATCGTCGTGGCCTGCGGCTCGTACAGCGCCCCCCTGCTGCGCACCGTGGGTGTGGACCTGCCGATCTACCCCGGCAAGGGCTACAGCGCAACGTTTCCGTTGCTGCGGCCTGAGGGCGCGCCGATGGTGTCCACCATCGACGACGGCAAGAAGATCGCGATGAGCCGGCTGGGCAACCACCTGCGTGTGGCCGGCACCATTGAACTGGGCGGCTATGACCTGTCGCTCGACAGTACGCTGGCCCGGGCCCGCTGCCACATGCTCTCGCGCCGCATCGAGACCATCCTGCCCGGCGTGTGCGACACCCGCACGCCCGAAGAAGGCGGCGACCCGCAGTACTGGACGGGCCTGCGCCCGGCCACGCCCACCAACATCCCGTTCATCGGCCAGACCCGCGTGGGCAAGCTGTGGGTGAACGCAGGCCACGGCACGCTCGGCTGGACGCACGGTGCGGGCTCGGGCAAGGCGCTGGCCGAACTCATCAGCGGCGCGGTGCCCGCCATGGACTTCGGCTTCTGCGGCGCAGAACGCACTACGCGGCAGATGACGGCCAAGGTGGCCTGACGCCGGCTCTCCTTCGCTCTTCAACCCCGGCCCGCCAGCGCGGCCAGGGGTGCAAGGTAGCGGCCCGGGATCTCCAACGCATGGAAGCCGCCCGCCAGCAAAGCGACCAGGCAGGCGCCCCACAGCACCCCGGCCACCATGGCCACCACCAGGGCCTTGGTCCGCACCGCGGGCTGCAGGTTCCAGTGCAGCGCACAGCCTGCATGGGTCCAAAACGCCAGCACTGCGAGGAAGTAGTACGGGCCAAAGAACCACGGCCAGGGCGGTACCTGCATGCCCGCCGCCGCAAAGTGCAGATTGGTGTCCAACCCCTGCGCGCGGCCTTGCAGCACTGCGCCCACGTGGATCGCCAGGAACAGCGCCAGATAGCCCCCCGACAGCGCCTGCAACCAGGCCACGGCACCCCGGCGCCGGCCGCGTCCCCGCCACAGCAGCACCAGGCCACTGCCCGCCTGGAAGAGCACGCAGCCCAGCAGCAGCGCCTCCACCACCGGCTGCCGGTAGACCAGGCGCAAGGCCTCCAGCACCGACTGGTGCGCCGCCGCCCCTGCCACGCCCGCCAGATGCCCCAGCAGGTGCGCCACCACAAACAGCGCCAGCGCCATGGCACTGGTGCGGTGCAGCGCCCGCAGTGCCAGGCGCCGGCGCGGCGCCGGCAGGCCTGCAGCGCCCGTCATGGCTCTCAAGGCGAGGGGGCGGCTTTCGTCGGGCACTGTGGGGGTCTCCTGGGGTTGATGGCGGCAGGATAATCACCGGCGGCCTTGCCGCCTACTCGCCTTGTGCTCACGTTTTGCCTATGCCGCCTGCCCCACCCGCCCCCCGCCGTAAGCCCCGACAAGAGCGCTCTCAGTTCACCGTGGACGCGATCTTTGGGGCCGTCGCGCGCATCGTGGAAACAGAGGGCGAAGCGGGCCTCACCACCAACCGCATCGCCGAGACGGCGGGGGTGTCGGTGGGATCGCTCTACCAGTACTTCCCCAGCAAGGAGGCGATCCTCGCGGCCATGCTCGACCAGCATTGCAACCGCGTGATGCTGGAGCTGGACGCATTGCTGGCCCAGGCCCGTGCCGAAGGCTGGACGCCCGAGCAGCAGGTGCGCCGCTATGCGCGGCACTACCTCCAGGCCTTCGGCGCCGGGCCGCCGGCAGGGCGCGCTTTGGCACGCCTGTCCTGGCAGCTCGACTACCGCACCTCCATGTTGGTATCGGTGCGTGGCACCAGCGAACGCCTGGCCTTGCACCTGCAGCGCATGGCCGAGGACCACCACCTGCCCGCTCCGACGCCCGCCCAGTTGTTCGTGCTCACCCGCGCCTTCATGGGTGCAGTGCGGGCGGCATCGCTGGAGCAATCCCCGCTGCTCGACAGCCCCGAATTCGAGCAGGCACTGGTGGCGCTGTGCCTTGCATACCTGGCACCCGGCATGGGTCTGCAGGGCACCGCTACCATCGCGCCATGACCACGCCCGCCGCACCGCACTACCTCTTTCTCACCACCTCCACCCGCGAACCCGGCCACATCGGCAACACCGAGTGGCTCGCGCGCCAGGCGGCAGCCGCGCTGCCCGCCGGCACCGCGCGAACCTGGCACCACTTGGCACGCATGGACCTGCCGGCCTTTGTGGACCAGCGCCATACCTCAGGCACCTATGCGCCGCCCGAGGGCGACATGAAGACGCTGCTGGACGCCACGCTCGCGGCCACGCACATCGTTTTTGTCGCGCCGGTCTACTGGTACAGCATCCCTTCGCCACTCAAGACCTACCTGGACCACTGGAGCGCGTGGATGCGCGTGCCCGGCCTGGCCTTCAAGGAGCCGATGGGCGCCAAGACCCTGGCGCTCATCACGACCAGCGGCGACCGCGCCAAGGCCCAGCCGATGATCGACTCGGTGGAGCTGTGCGCGCGTTTTCTGTCGATGACCTGGGGCGGAGCGCTCTGGGGCAAGGGGGGCCCGCCGGCCGCGGTGCAAGCAGACGCACAGGCCGTGGACGCCGCGGCGACGTTTTTAGTGCCGGCCTGACACACCGGCCACCGGCGCGCCTCCGACCATACACAAACGCTGTGACCGCCCGTACGCTGTTGCTGTTGCCACCGCCTGGAACGGGCCTTCAATCAGCGGCAAAGCGTGTATTCGATGCCCTGGGCGCGCACAGACCGCGCTTCATCGAGCGGCATGGCGCCAATCAGAGCTACGACTTCTACTGGCAGGCGCATTGCGGTGCAGCCCTGGGGCGGGGCGCCTGCCGCGTGCGCGGCGATTTGTGGGAGCCGCAGCAACCGCAGAACAGCATTCATATCGAGCTGGAAGCCCATGCTGGTGCAGCGCAGGCGCTCGCGGGGTTGCAAGCGGAGCTGCTGGCTCGGGGCTGGAGCTTGCCGCCCACACCGATCGGCTAGGGATGGCCTGCATAACCCTCGCGAGGCGGTGAGAGTGCGGATCGGGATGGGCTACAAGGCGTCTTTTTGCAGCCAATAGCCCGGCTATTGGCAAGAAAAGCAACGCAGTAGACCGCCCGAGGCCGCGCTATCACAGACCGCAGGGAGTTATGCAGGCTATCCCTCGCGCGAGCCCACCACCCGGCGGACCCACGCGCCGCCCCGCTGGGCCAGGATGCCCAGCCATTCGTGCAACGCCAGGCTGCTGTCTGCCAGCGCCGATGCACGCGGCAACACGCGCTGCAGGCGGTGGGGTGACAGGGAGTTGAAGCCCATGGGCGCCGGCAGCACCTCCAGCCCCTGGCGCCGGAACAGGTCGGCCGAGCGCACCATGTGCCAGCTGTGCGTCACCAGCACCACGCGCCCGATGCCCGCGGCCTTGAGCAGGGGTGCAGAGTTTTCGGCGTTGCCCGCTGTGTCAAGCGCATGCACCTCGGTCCAGCGCACGCGGCCGCGGAGCTCACGCTCCACCACCTCTTTCATGACCAGCGACTCGGCCCGGCTGCCACCGAACGAGCCACCCGTGGCCAGGATGGGGAGCCCCGTCTGGCGCTGCAGCGCGACGGCGTAGCGCACCCGCTCGCGTGCGCCTCGGCTCAGCACGTCCTGGCCGTTGTCGGGCGCCGTGGCGTCGGCGCCGCCCCCCAGCACCACGATGGCCTGCGCGCGCGCAAGCTCCGCCGGGGTGATGGCCGGGTGCCGCTCCAGGCTGCGCACCAGCGCGTTCGACACGGGTGGCCAGGACAGCGCCAGTACCGACAACAGGGACAACACGGCGATCAGCAGGCCGGTGCGGCGGTGGCGCCGCGCGATCCACAGTCCCACAAAAGCCAGGAGGATGCTGAGCACGGGCGGCATCAGCAGCGCGGACAGGATTTTCTTGAGAACAAACCACATAGAGGGCGCGATCATGCCTGCTGGCAGCCGGCGCAGTGGCCCGCTGCGCCTTCCGCAATATCAGTGCAGCACGCGCGAGCGCGCCAGAAAATCCAGCAGCGCGCCGTCAAAGCCCTCGGGATCTTCCAGCTGCGGCCAGTGGCCCACGTGGGGCAGCTGCAGGTGCTCGGCGTCCGGCAGCACATGGGCCAGCGCCTGCAGGGCCTCGGGCGGTGTGCAGCGGTCGTTGGCGCCGCCGATGAGCAGGGTGGGAATGTGCAGCTGCCGCAATTCTGCGGCGCCGCGGCCGAACGTGGACAGTGCCTCCAGCGCCCGCCGGTAGGCCCCGGGGAACACCTGCGACAGCGCGTGTGTGGCCAGGCGCACGCCCTCGGGCAGCGCCCCCGTGCCGATGAACTGGGGCACCAGGGTTTGCGCCAGCTGCTCCATGTCCCCGCCTGCCTCCAAGTCCTTCAAAGCTTGCAGCCGCGGTGCCACCCATTCGGCGCTAGCCCGCGCGTCCAGAGCAGGGCCACCGGCGCACAGCACCAGGCGCCGCACCAGCGCCGACCGGCGCACACTCACCTCGAGCGCCACCATGGCGCCCACACCATGCCCCACCAGCACCAC
>SDXZ01000113.1 GCA_004210805.1 Acidovorax sp. | reverse complement strand
CGCAGGCTTCTTCCATGTCCTTGGTGAGGATCAGCGCACCGCGGCCCGTGAGGCTCTTGGCGATGATCTCGGCGCGCGGCATGGTGGGCAGCAGGCGGTCGATCTCGCGCTGCACGGCGTCGATGTAGGCCGCGTCGGGGCACAGCAGGATGCTCTGGGCCAGCTCGTCGTGTTCGGCCTGGCTGAAGAGGTCCATCGCCACCCAGTCAGGCGGCGTGCTGCCGTCGGCCAGCACCAGGATTTCGCTCGGGCCCGCGATCATGTCGATGCCCACGGTGCCGAACACGCGCTTCTTGGCGCTGGCCACATAGGCGTTGCCCGGGCCGGTGATCTTGTCGACCTTCGGAATCGTGGCCGTGCCGTAGGCCAGCGCGGCCACGGCCTGCGCGCCGCCGATGGTGAAGGCGCGCGTGACGCCCGCCACGTAGGCAGCCGCCAGCACCAGGTCATTGCGCTCGCCCTTGTCGGACGCCAGTTGCGCGCCCGACCCACCGGTCGCCACGCTGCCACGCACGGGCGTGGGCACGACCATGATGATTTCATCCACGCCCGCCACGTGGGCCGGGATGGCGTTCATCAGCAGGCTGGACGGGTACGCCGCCTTGCCACCGGGCACGTAGATGCCCACGCGGTCGAGCGGCGTGACCTTCTGGCCCAGCAAGGTGCCGTCTTCGTCGCGGTAGCTCCAGCTTTCGCCCGAGGCTTTTTTCTGCGCCTCGTGGTAGCTGCGCACGCGCTTGGCAGCGGCCTGCAGCGCGTCGCGCTGGGCCTGTGGAATGGCGTCGAACGCCGCCTTGAAGTCGGCCTGGGTCAGCTCCAGCGCCGCCATGTCGGGGGCCGAGAGGCCGTCGAAACGGGCCGTGTACTCCAGCACGGCGGCATCGCCACGCTTTTGCACATCGGCCAGGATGTCGGCCACGCGCTGCTCGATGGCCGCGTCGGTGTCGGCAGACCAATGCAGGCGGGCTGCAAAATCAGCCTCAAAAGTGCCCGCAGCGGTGGACAGACGGGCGGGAGCAGCTACCAAAGTGCAAACGCATCGATGATGCGGCGCAGCGGCGCCTGCTTGAGCTTGAGCGCGGCCTGGTTCACGACCAGGTAGGAGCTGATGTCCATGATGCGCTCGACCTCCACCAGATGATTGGCCTTGAGCGTGTTGCCGGTGGACACCAGATCGACGATGGCATCGGCCAAACCGGTGAGCGGGGCCAGTTCCATGCTGCCGTAGAGCTTGACCATGTCCACGTGCACGCCCTTGGTGGCAAAAAAGTCGCGCGCAATGCTGGTGTATTTGGTGGCCACTTTCAGGCGCGAACCCTGCTTGACGGCGCGCTCGTAGTCAAAATCGCTGCGCACGGCCACGCTTACGCGGCACTTGGCGATGCGCAGGTCGAGCGGCTGGTACAGGCCCTGGCCGCCATGTTCAATCAAGGTGTCCTTGCCCGTCACGCCGATGTCGGCGCCGCCGTACTGCACATAGGTGGGCACGTCGGTGGCGCGCACCAGCACCACGCGCACGTTGGGCTGGTTGGTGGTCAGGATGAGCTTGCGCGATTTTTCGGGGTCTTCCAACACCTCGATGCCGGCAGCGGCTAGCAACGGCAAGGTTTCGTCGAAGATGCGGCCTTTGGAAAGCGCCAGGGTAATCGTGCTGCTGCTCATGCTGTGATCCGTTCAATGTCTGCGCCGATGCCGCGCAATTTGGCTTCCATGCAGTCGTACCCGCGGTCCAGGTGGTAGATGCGGTCCACCACGGTTTCGCCGTCGGCCACCAGGCCCGCAATGACGAGGCTGGCCGAGGCGCGCAGGTCGGTGGCCATCACGGTGGCGCCGGAGAGGCGTGGCCCACCTTCGATGATCGCGACCTTGCCGTCGGTCTGGATCTTGGCGCCCAGGCGCACCAGTTCGTCAACGTGCATGAAGCGGTTTTCGAAGATGGTCTCGGTCACCGTGGCCGTGCCCTGCGCAATGCAGTTGAGCGCCATGAACTGAGCCTGCATGTCGGTGGGAAAACCGGGGTATTCGGTGGTGCGGAACCCCTGCGCCTTGAGCGTGGCGCCGCCTGCGCTCTTCACATGGATGCCGCCTTCCACCGCCTGCACCTCGGCGCCGGCTTCGCGCAGCTTTTCGATGACTGCGTCCAGGTGGTCGGCGCGGCCGTGGCGCAGCGTGACGTCGCCACCCGTGGCCGCGACGGCGCACAGAAAAGTACCGGCCTCGATGCGGTCGGCCACCACGCGGTGGGTGCAGCCGTGCAGCTTGTCGACACCCTGGATGCGGATGCGGCTGGTGCCGTGGCCTTCAATCTGCGCGCCCATGGCGATCAGCATTTCGGCCAGGTCAATGATCTCGGGCTCTTGCGCGGCGTTCTCGAGCACCGTCTCGCCCTCGGCCAGTGCCGCGGCCATGAGGAAGTTCTCGGTGCCGGTCACGGTGACCATGTCGGTCGTGATGCGCGCGCCCTTCAGGCGGGTGGCGCCTGCGGGCAGCTTGGCGATCATGTAGCCGTGCTCGACCACGATCTCGGCGCCCATCGCGGCCAGGCCCTTGATGTGCTGGTCCACCGGGCGCGAACCGATGGCGCAGCCGCCGGGCAGTGAAACGGTCGCCTCGCCAAAACGCGCCAGCAGCGGGCCCAGCGCCAGCACCGACGCGCGCATGGTCTTGACCAGCTCGTACGGTGCTTCGGGCGTGTTCAGCGCACCGGCGTCGATGCGCACGGTGCCGTCGTCCGAGCGGCTGGCCGTGACGCCCATGTTGCGGATCAGCGTGAGCATGGTGCTCACGTCCTGCAGTTGCGGCACGTTGAGCAGCGTCACCGGCTCGGCAGTGAGCAGCGCGGCGCACAACTCCGGCAACGCGGCGTTCTTGGCGCCAGAGACCAGCACCTCGCCATGCAAGCTGCGTCCGCCGCGAATCAGGAGTTTGTCCATCTCGAAAACCAAAAATATGAATGAAAAATGCCGCCAGCGCTTATTGCATAAGCGCTAATAGCTATAAATTTAGGAGCAAATGCCAGTCACCGCGCCTGCGTGGCCCATTCGGCCGGCGTGAAGGTCTTCATCGACAGCGCGTGCACTTCGTCCGTGTGCATTTTGGCGCCCAGCGTGGCGTACACACGCTGGTGCCGCTGGATGGCGCGTTTGCCCTCGAACTCGGCCGAGACGATGGTGGCATACCAGTGGCGGCCATCGCCCTCGAGCGTGATGTGGTCGCAGGCAAGGCCGGCGGTGATGATGTTCTGGAGTTCTTCAGCGGTCATGTCAGTTCCGAATCTTGTAGCCCGTGCGCAGCAGGTTCACGGCCAGCGCGCTGACCAGCAGCCAGGCAACGCCCACGATGGTCAGGCTGAGCCAGGGCGAGGTGTCGCTCTGGCCAAAGAAGCCGTAGCGGAAGCCGTCGATCATGTAGAAGAACGGGTTGAGGTGGCTCACCGTCTGCCAAAACGGCGGCAGCGACTGGATGGAATAGAACACGCCCGACAGGAAAGTCATGGGCACGATGATGAAGTTCTGAAACGCGGCCATCTGATCGAACTTGTCGGCCCACAGCCCGGCGATGAGCCCCAGCGTGGCCAACAGCGCCGCGCCCAGCAATGCGAAAGCCACGATCCACAACGGCGCCGCAAACTCGGGCCGCGCGAACGCCAGCGTGACGATGAACACCCCGAGCCCCACCGCCAGCCCGCGCACGATGGACGAGCCCACGTAGGCACAGAACCACGCCCAATGCGACAGTGGCGTGAGCAGCACGAACACGAGGCTGCCCATGATCTTGCTCTGGATGATGCTCGACGAGCTGTTGGCAAACGCGTTCTGCAGCACGCTCATCATCACGAGGCCGGGCACCAGGAAGGCGGTGTAGCTGATGCGGTCGTAGACCTTGACGTGGTCTTCGAGCACGTGGCCGAAGATCAGTAAATACAGCACGGCCGTCAGCACCGGCGCGGCCACGGTCTGGAAGCTGACCTTCCAGAAACGAAGCACCTCTTTGTAAAACAGGGTCTGCCAGCCAGTCATATCGCGATCTTGTCCAGGGAAATGTTCGAAGCGGATGTGCCTGACATGACCTGCAAAAACACGTCCTCCAGGTCGGGCCTGCGGATCTCCATATCGTGCACATCGACGCCGCCCAAGCGCAGCGCGGCCAGGTGGCTTTCGATCTCGGCGGCGTCATGTGCGGGGAGTTGCACGATGCGGCCCGTGACACGCGCCACCGTGGCCAGCGACGGCGGCAGCGCGGCATCGGTCTTGAACTGCAGCACGCTGCCCGAGGCGGCCTGCAGCAGCTCGCTGGTGCGGTTGAGCGCCACGATCTGGCCAGACTTGAGCATGGCGATGCGCCCGCACAGTGCCTCGGCCTCTTCGAGGTAGTGCGTGGTCAGCAGCACCGTGTGGCCTTCCTTGTTCAGGCGGGCCACAAAGTGCCACAGGGTCTGGCGCAGTTCTACGTCCACGCCTGCTGTGGGCTCATCCAGCACGATGATCGGGGGCTTGTGCACCAGCGCCTGCGCCACCAGCACGCGGCGCTTCATGCCGCCCGACAGCTGGCGCATGTTCGCGTTGGCCTTATCGGTAAGGCCCAGGTTTTCGAGCAGCTCGTCGATCCAGGCCTCGTTGTTCTTTACGCCGAAATAGCCCGACTGGATGCGCAGCGATTCGCGCACGTTGAAGAACGGGTCGAACACCAGCTCTTGCGGCACGATGCCGAGCTTGCGGCGCGCGTCGGCATAGTCGGCCTGCACATCGCTGCCCTGCACCAGCACCCTTCCTTGGCTGGCACGGGCCAGGCCCGCGAGGATGCTGATGAGGGTGGTCTTGCCCGCGCCGTTGGGGCCCAGAAGGCCGAAGAACTCGCCCTCTTCAATGTCCAGACTGACCTGGTTCAGCGCCTGGAAAGGGCCCTTGGGCGTGGAGAAGGTCTTGGAGACGGCTTGGAATGAGACTGCGGGCATGAAGCCCATGATTTTACGGCCTCGCTCCAACCTGCGCCGGCCAGGGGCGTGGCCGCATGCCGGCGGGCGGCGGCAGCAGGCTCAGGACGCTGGGGCGAGCAAGGTCCCGACGCCATAGAGGCCCGCCATGCCCCGCAGCGCGGTAGGCAGGCCCTGCACGGCGAAGGTCTTGCGCAGGGTCAGCGCTTCGCGGCGGCATTCGAGCAGCACCGCCAACGCGGAGGTATCGAAGGCGGTGAGCGCGCTCGCATCCACCACCACGCTCGGTTCGCGGTGCACCTTGAGCCCCTGCAGCAGCATGTGCAGACAGGCCGTGGCCTGGCGGTGAGTGAGTTCGGCGGGCAATACCAGCATGTCAAAGGCTCCTGTCGAGCAACGCTGCCTGCGGCCCGCCCCCTCGGCGTGCAACAGGCCAGCGCACCCGTGGATGCATCATTTGGCGGCGTTGCTCTTGTTGCGCGCCACCAGGGTTTCGATCAGGCCATCGACACCCTTGGCATTGATCTCTTGTGCGAACTGGCCGCGGTAGGTCTCGACAAGCCACACGCCCAACACGTTCAGGTTGTAAATCTTCCAGCCTGCGCCGTCGCCGGGGGTCTTTTCCAGGCGGTAGTCGAGCTGGATGGGGTCACCGCGGCCCACGATCTCGGTGCGCACGAGCACGTCCTTGTCTTCGGGTGCGGCCCGCAGGGGCTTGACCTGTATGGACTGGTCGTTCACCTGAGCCAAAGCGCCGGCATAGGTGCGCACGAGCAAAATCTTGAACTCGTCCTGCAGGCGCTTTTGCTGCTCGGGCGTCGCCTGGCGCCAGCCGGGGCCCACGGCCGCGGCGGTCATGCGGCGGAAGTTCACGTTGGGCATCACCGTCTTGTCGACCAGCGCAATGATCTTGGAGATGTCGCCGCCCTGGATGGCCTTGTCGGATTTCACCGTGCTGAGGACGTCCGTGGACAGGCGCTTGATCAGCGCATCCGGCGCTTCGTCCGCAGCCAACGCTGCGAAAGGCAGGCCGAGTGCGGCCACGGCGGTCAGGACAAGGGCGGCATGGCCCAGGGTGCGGCGGGTCATCGTCATGAGGGTGTCTACTTTCTTGCAAGCTGCGGGCGCTGATGGCGCCCTGCATTCATTTCATTGTGGGTGGGGCGCAGGGCCTCCGTGCGTCGCGCCGGTAGCGGGTTGCAAGCAAGTGCAACGCCCACCGGGCACGGCGTCTCAGCGCGGGGGTTCCTCCGGCAGCATGCCGTCGTTGGCATTGCGCTCTTCCTTTTCCTCAGCGTTCTGGGCCGTGCCGCCCTGCTGCTGGCTGCGCACCTGCAGGAACACATCGCGCGTGAAGCTGTATTTGTCCAGCGCGGCGCTGTCGAGCACCGAGCCCGCCCGCAGCAGGTTGGCGCGCACGTCGACCGCGCGCAGCACATACAGCGAGTTGCGGGCTGACACCGGATCGACATAGCCGATCACATTGCCCTTCATGTCGACGGGCAATGCGAGCGTGTCACGCACCGTCGATGGGCCGAGGATGGGCAGCACCAGGTAAGGTCCGGTGGCCATGCCCCAGTGGCCCAGCGTCAAGCCAAAGTCCTGTTTGTAGCGGTCGATGCCCAGTTCGCTGGCAATGTCGAGCACGCCGCCGATACCCATGAAGGTGTTGACGTTCACCCGCATGAAGGTCGACGCGGCCGCCTCACCGCGCAACTGCAGCACGTTGTTCACGAACGACCACACATCGCCGATGTTGGCGAAGAAGTTGCTGACACCGGTGCGCACGGGCGGCGGCGTGACGTCCTGGTAGGCAATCGCCACGGGCTTGAGCACCAACGCATCGAGCTGCTCGTTGAAGTTGGTCATGCTGCGGTTGTACGACTCGAGCGGGTCGCGCGGGTCGGGGTTGGCCACGGTGGCGCAGCCGGTGAGCAGCGCCGCACCCAGCACCAAGGCCAGCCAGAAAGCCGCGCTTGCCGGGCCTTGTACGCGGCCCGAAGGTTGAGGGATGTTTGTCATCATCTTCGTCATTTCTTGTCACCCGCCGCTGCGGGCTTGCTGTTGCTGTTGCTGCCGTCTTCGGCTTTGTTGTAAAGGAATTGTCCGATCAGGTTCTCCAGCACCACGGCGGACTGCGTGGCAGTAACCGTGTCGCCTTCCGCCAGGGTCTTCTCGTCGGCGCCAGCCTCTATGCCGATGTACTGCTCGCCCAGCAGGCCACTGGTGAGGATCTTGAGCGAGCTGTCTTTGGGGAAAGCGTAGCGGTTTTCCATCGCCAGCGTCACGCGCGCCTGGTAGGTCTTGTCGTCGAACGTGATGGACTCCACACGCCCCACCACCACGCCGGCGCTGCGCACCGCCGTCTGGGGCTTGAGCCCGCCGATGTTGTCAAAGCGCGCGGTGATGCGGTAGCCGGACTGGAAATTGAGGCTCAGCAGGTTGGCCGACTGGAGCGCCAGGAAGACCAGCGCCACTGTGCCCAGCATGACGAACAGCCCCACCCAGAGATCGTTTTTGGAAGCTTGCATGTGAGAGTCCTCTTCGCCTGCCTGTATATGTTTTGCGTTGATGTCTTGATGGCGCCGGTGTCAGAGACTGAACATCAACGCCGTGAGAATGAAGTCGAGCGCCAGCACTGCCAGCGACGCCATCACCACCGTGCGAGTGGTCGCACGCGCCACGCCCTCAGGCGTGGGCTTGGCGACGTAGCCCTGCAGCAGCGCGACAAACGTGACCGTGAAGCCGAACGCGACACTTTTGAGCACCCCATTGCCCAAGTCGCGCCAGACGTCCACGCCGCCCTGCATCTGGCTCCAGAACGCCCCGTGATCGACACCGATCATGACCACGCCCACCACCCAGCCGCCGATCACGCCCACGGCGCTGAAGACTGCCGCCAGCAGTGGCAGCGTGATCACACCTGCCCAGAAGCGGGGCGCGAGGATGCGGCGCACTGGGTCCACGGCCATCATCTCCATGGCGCTGAGCTGCTCGCCAGCGCGCATGAGGCCGATCTCGGCGGTGAGCGACGTGCCCGCACGGCCAGCAAACAGCAGAGCCGTGACCACCGGGCCGAGTTCGCGCACCAGCGACAGCGCCACCAGCAGGCCCAGGGCCTCCGATGCCCCGTAGCGCTGCAGCGTGTAGTAGCCCTGCAGGCCCAGCACAAAACCCACGAACAGGCCGGACACCCCGATGATGGCCAGCGAATAGTTGCCCAAGAAATGGATCTGGTCGCGCACCAGCGAAGGCCGCCCGAATGCCGCGCCCGTCAGTTGCAGCAGCCGCGCCAGCAGGCGAGCCGCCATGCCGATGTCGGCCAGTTTTTGGCGCACGGCAAAACCCACGTCGGAAGGCTTGTACCAGCTCACAGCACTTTCCCCCCAAGGGGACCAAAGTCTTCTTCGGGCGCGGGCCCAGCGTAGTGAAACGGCACCGGCCCCGTAGGCAGGGCGTTCACGAACTGGTGCACCAACGGATCGGTGCTGGCACGCACTTCATCGGGCGTGCCCTGCGCCGCGACCACACCGGCCCCCAGAATGATCACGTGGTCTGCGAGGCGAAAGGTTTCTTCCAGGTCGTGAGAGACCACGATGCTGGTGAGGCCCATGGCGTCATTGAGCTGGCGGATCAGCTGCGCGGCGGTGCCCAGCGAGATGGGGTCCAGGCCGGCAAAGGGCTCGTCGTACATGACGAGCTCCGGGTCCAGCGCAATCGCCCGCGCCAGCGCCACCCGCCGTGCCATGCCGCCAGAGATCTGGCTCGGCATCAGATCCCGCGCACCGCGCAGGCCTACGGCGTGCAGCTTCATGAGCACGACGTCGCGGATCAGCGCCTCGGACAGGTCCGTGTGCTCGCGCAAGGGGAAGGCGACGTTCTCGAACACCGAGAGGTCGGTGAACAGCGCCCCGAACTGGAAGAGCATGCCCATCCGCCGGCGGGCCGTGTAGAGCGCTGCGGCGTCCAGCCTCCCCACGTCTTGCCCATCGAAAAGCACCTGGCCACTCTGGGCACGCTGCTGTCCGCCGATCAGGCGCAACACCGTCGTCTTGCCACCGCCAGAGGCGCCCATGAGCGCGGTGACCTTCCCGCGCGGCACCGTGAGCGTCACGTCGCGCAGGATTTCGCGGTCGCCGTATGAAAACGTGACATTGCGCAATTCAGCAAGAACGGAGGGCTCGGGCATGCAAGAAGAGGTGGATGTGAGACCGCACAGCGCAGTCTGCATGGGGAGAACCCGCAAGGGCCAAGTACGATGGTAGCCGAAGGGTTAAACATACATACATGTATGTTTGCAAATTGAAGCACTTGTCCGTGCGGTTGGAGAACCGGGGAAAGCGCCGCGCCGCTCCCCAACTGACCTCCGATTGTGCCAACAAAGGGCTTACCAGGTGGCCGAGGTGCCCTCGCGAAAGGATTAGCCGGCCCACCGATTGAGGGGTCGGCCCACACTTGCCGAAGCCGGCGGCGGGAAGCCCCCCCCAACCCACCGGTGTTGCCTGCAAGCTACGCGGCATCCATGAGGCCGACTTCCTGCCGTCACATGCCAATAAAAAACGGCGCCCAGCGGCGCCGTTTAGGGTCTAGGGACTGGGCTCCGACCACTGCCGGCTCCCCATATCACCTATCCATATCGCTGCGCGTTATCGCGGCAGGTCCGAGTAGCCCATCAGGAACTCGTCCACCGAGCGCGCGGCCTGGCGGCCTTCACGGATCGCCCACACCACCAGCGACTGGCCGCGGCGAATGTCGCCGGCTGCGAACACCTTGGGCACGTTGGTGGCGTAGCCGCCGTCAAAGTCCGTGGTGGCCCGGGCGTTGCCACGGGCGTCCTTGTCCACGCCGAAGGCTTCCAGCACGGCAGCCACAGGGCTCACAAAGCCCATGGCCAGCAGCACGAGGTCGGCCTTGAGGATCTTTTCAGAGCCCGCCACCTCGACCATCTTGCCGTCCTTCCATTCGACGCGCACGGTCTTAAGGCCAGTGACCTTGCCCTTTTCGCCGATGAACTCCTTGGTGGAGATGGCGAACTCGCGCTCGCAGCCTTCTTCATGGCTGGAACTGGTGCGCAGCTTGATCGGCCAGTAGGGCCAGGTCATGGGGCGGTTTTCCACCTCAGGCGGCTGGGGCATCAGCTCGAACTGCGTGACGCTGGCAGCGCCATGGCGGTTGCTGGTGCCCACGCAATCGCTGCCGGTGTCGCCGCCACCGATCACGATGACGTGCTTGCCTTCGGCGCGCAGCTGGCCCTTGAGCTTGTCGCCGGCATTGACCTTGTTTTGCTGGGGCAGAAATTCCATCGCGAAATGGATGCCATCGAGGTCGCGGCCAGGCACGGGCAGATCGCGCGACTGCTCGGCACCGCCGGTCAGCACCACAGCGTCAAAGTCCTTTTGCAACTGCTCGGGCGTAATGGTTTCCTTGGCCCAGTTGGTGACCTTGGAGTCCTTGCCCAGGCCGTCTTTGGCAGCACCCACAAACACGCCGGTACGGATGGTCACGCCTTCGGCTTCCATCTGCTTGGCGCGGCGGTCGATGTGCGACTTCTCCATCTTGAAGTCGGGGATGCCGTAGCGCAGCAAGCCGCCGATGCGGTCGTTCTTTTCGAACAGCGTGACGCTGTGGCCCGCGCGCGCCAGTTGCTGCGCCGCAGCCATGCCCGCGGGGCCGGAACCCACCACGGCGACCTTCTTGCCAGTCTGGTGTTTGGCCACCCTCGGCTGGACCCAGCCTTCTTCCCAGGCACGGTCGATGATGGCGTGCTCGATGGACTTGATGCCCACCGGGTCGTCGTTGACGTTGAGCACACAAGCTGCCTCGCAGGGCGCGGGGCAAATGCGGCCAGTGAACTCGGGGAAGTTGTTGGTCGAATCCAGCACCGCCCAGGCGCTCTTCCAGTCCTGGTGGTACACCAGGTCGTTGAAGTCCGGAATGATGTTGTTGACCGGGCAGCCGTTGTTGCAGAACGGCGTGCCGCAGTCCATGCAGCGCGCGCTCTGGACCTTGGCTTGCGAGTCATCGAGACCGATGACGAATTCCTTGTAATGCTTCAGGCGCTCGCCGACGGGCTTGTAGCCCTCTTCTATGCGCTCGTACTCCATGAAGCCGGTGGTCTTTCCCATGACGGTGTCCTTGTATCTCGATCTATGAATGCGGTGCGGATGGTTGCTGTGGCGGCCTTACTTGGCCGGTACCGCTTCCTTTTTAGTAGCTGCTACCGCAGGTGTAGCGGGCTCTTCCAGCACTTTTCGTTCATAAATCTCTGCCAATGCGCGCTTGTACTCCGTCGGGAAGACCTTGACGAACTTGCCGCGTGATGCGGCCCAGTTGTCCAGGATCTCGCGGGCACGCTTGCTGCCGGTCCAGCGGTTGTGGTCTTCCAGCAGCTTCTTGAGCTGGGCCTCGTCGCTCTGGCCGCCATGCCAGATGGCACGGGGCACCGTGGCCTCTTGCTCGGACGCAGGCAGGATGCGCTCCAGGGTGACCATGGACATGTTGCAACGGGTGTCGAACTGGCCGTCTTCGTCATACACGTAGGCCACGCCGCCGCTCATGCCCGCCGCAAAGTTGCGGCCGGTCTTGCCGAGCACCAGCACAGTGCCGCCGGTCATGTATTCGCAGCCATGGTCGCCCGTGCCTTCCACCACCGCCGTGGCGCCCGACAGGCGCACGGCAAAACGCTCACCGGCCACGCCGCTGAAGAACGCTTCGCCGGTGGTGGCGCCGTACATCACCGTGTTGCCCACGATGGTGTTGCGCACCGCATCGCCCCGGAAGTCGATGCTGGGGCGCACGACCACGCGGCCGCCCGACAGGCCCTTGCCCGTGTAGTCGTTGGCGTCGCCGATCAGGTACAGCGTGATGCCGCGTGTGAGGAACGCACCGAACGATTGGCCGCCCGTGCCTTCCAGCTGGATGCGGATGGTGTCGTCTGGCAGGCCTTCGGGGTGCACGCGCGTCACAGCGCCGGAAAGCATCGCGCCCACGGAGCGGTTGACGTTGCGGGCCACCTCGATGAACTGCACGCGCTCACCCTTTTCGATGGCGGGCTTGCTGCGCTCGATGAGCTTGCGGTCCAGCGTGTCGGTGATGTTGTGGTCCTGCACGTCCACGTGGTAGCGCGGCACATCGGCGGGCACATTGGGCTGGGCAAACAGGCGCCCGAAGTCCAGACCACGTGCCTTCCAGTGCTCGATGCCGGAACGGGTGTCGAGCAGGTCCGAGCGGCCGATAAGGTCATTGAACTTGCGGATGCCGAGCTGGGCCATGATCTGGCGCACTTCTTCGGCAATAAAGAAGAAGTAGTTCACCACGTGCTCGGGCTTGCCCGAGAATTTCTTGCGCAGTTCGGGGTCTTGCGTGGCCACGCCTACCGGGCAGGTGTTCAGGTGGCACTTGCGCATCATGATGCAGCCCTCGACCACCAGCGGTGCGGTGGCGAAGCCGAATTCATCGGCACCCAGCAGCGCGCCGATCGCGACGTCGCGGCCGGTCTTCATCTGGCCGTCGGCCTGCACGCGCACACGGCCGCGCAGGCGGTTGAGCACCAGGGTCTGCTGGGTTTCGGCCAGGCCGATTTCCCACGGGCCGCCCGCGTGCTTGATGGACGACCAGGGCGACGCGCCCGTGCCGCCGTCGTGGCCGGCGATCACAAGGTGGTCGCTCTTGCACTTGGTCACGCCTGCAGCGATGGTGCCCACGCCCACTTCAGACACCAGCTTGGTGCTGATGCTGGCGTGGGGGGCCACGTTCTTCAGATCGTGAATCAGCTGGGCCAAATCCTCGATGGAGTAGATGTCGTGGTGCGGCGGGGGCGAGATCAAACCCACGCCCGGCACGCTGTGGCGCAGCTTGCCGATGTAGTTGGACACCTTGCCGCCGGGCAGCTGACCGCCTTCACCAGGCTTTGCGCCCTGGGCCATCTTGATCTGGATCTGATCGGCCGACGACAGGTATTCGGCCGTCACGCCAAAGCGGCCCGACGCGACCTGCTTGATACGGCTGCGCAGCGAATCGCCATCCAGCAGGGGCAGATCGACCTCGACGTTGGCTTCGCCGATCACGCTCTTCAAGGTGTCGCCCTGCTTGATCGGGATACCCTTGAGTTCGTTGCGGTAGCGTGCAGCGTCTTCGCCGCCTTCGCCGGTGTTGCTCTTGCCACCGATGCGGTTCATGGCCACGGCCAGCGTGGCATGTGCCTCGGTGGAGATGGAGCCCAGCGACATGGCACCGGTGGCAAAACGCTTGACGATCTCCTTGGCGGACTCGACCTCGTCGATTGCGATCGCCTTGGAGGGATCGATCTTGAACTCGAACAGACCGCGCAACGTGAGGTGGCGCTTGCTCTGGTCGTTGATGATCTGGGCGTATTCCTTGTACGTATTCCAGTTGTTGGCGCGCGTGCTGTGCTGCAGCTTGGCAATCGCGTCGGGCGTCCACATGTGGTCTTCGCCGCGGGTGCGCCAGGCGTACTCACCGCCAGCGTCCAGCATCGTGGCCAGCACAGGGTCGTCGCTGAACGCGGCCTTGTGCATGCGGATGGCTTCTTCGGCGATCTCGAACACGCCAATGCCTTCCACACGGCTGGCGGTGCCGGTGAAATACTTGCCCACGGTGTCGGTGTTCAGGCCGATGGCCTCGAACAGCTGCGCGCCGCAGTAGCTCATGTACGTGCTCACGCCCATCTTGGACATGATCTTGGACAGGCCCTTGCCGATGGCCTTCACGTAGTTGTAGAT
>SDXZ01000318.1 GCA_004210805.1 Acidovorax sp. | reverse complement strand
GCCCGCCACAGCGGGCCCGAGATCGAGTACGTCACGGGCTTCTGGGACGTGGGCACCGCAGACCAGGCATTCGCCCCGCCACTCACCGTGTACGCCATCGCCCAGCAGGGCCTGGTGGGCGCGCACGCCGTGCGCCAGCGCACGTGGGACATCAGCAACGACGCCCACTACTGCGGCGGCCACTACCCCGGCCGCGCGTTCAACGACCCCGGCGAAGAATCCCAGCCCGTGCGCGGCTACGCCAAACTGTCCGACACCGCCGACGTGCTGGCCCGCCTGGTCTTGCCTGGCAAGCTGCCGCCTGAGGCTGTAAAGGTGCGCTCCACGCGCTACGCCATGAGCTGGACGATGCCCGCCGATCCGCCCATCCGCGACAAGCCCCAGCGCAAGAACACCGCCGTGACAGTGCACCAGATCGACCTGGACCGCGACGGTGTGGCGGACATCTTGCGCATCGACGTGCCCGCGCCGGGCAGCATGAGCTATGAACCGGTCTTTGAATGGCGTTGGTACCTGAACATCAACGGGCAGTGGTTCAGGGCGGGGTATTGGGTGGATCAGGAGTGCACGTGAGGGCCGGCCAGGAGCAGCCTGTCAACTCAAATGAAAGCGGGCGCTCAACGTTAGAAACAAGCGGCAAACAACGGCGGCACGTACTGGCAAAAGCGCACGACAGTCGGCCCCGTTGTTTGTCCGCGTGATTGACTGGTTAGGCGTGACGCATCAGCTTGGCTCATAAATGACTAGCGCCAGAAGCGCCACCAGGGACGCCTTGGAGATGCGCCACTTTCCGCTGCGGTTGAAATTGGTGGAGCACCAAACAAGAGAGCCACCATCTCTTTATTGAGACCTTCAGGGACGGGTTGTTGGAATGACAATACTTCGGCCCCGCTGACCAAAACTCGAAGCGTGCTCTGTGACCAACCATAGACCGCCGTTCGCGCCGGTGATGACTCAATCTCTAGCTCTCCCTCAACGGGCGACGTAGCTCGCAGTTCAATTGCCGTGCCTGCAGGAAATGCGAAACCTTCAGCCCAAGGCTCGAACCACAAGTGCAACGTGCGGCTCTTTGGTGCCTCAAGTTGGAGGATCTGCTCGTGCATGTTGCCAATGCCTAACGTTCAAGTTCAGCGGACGCTCGGGGCGGTCTGCTGCAACGCCCGGTTAGGTTTCAGGCTCCCGAATACCCTCTTGTGCCAGTACATGTGCGGCGCAGCAAACCAATGCTCGTTTTTGGATGTCTGAAACTGAGCGAGCTGCCCCATCGGAATCTCGTAGCGACTGAACAATGAAAGCAGATCTCGCAAAGAGGCCTCGGACAGCCGAGAGCGAATTACCAAGGTGTCTTGCTCCCAGCGCAAAAAGCCGGGGATCTCCTCAGCCCACTCGAAGAGGTGCTTCTCGTCCAGCTGTGAGCCGAACCATATACCAGAGCAGTCTAGGTGAACCATGCCAAACCTAAGATGATGGAGGGCTACGAAGACCAGAATCGGCCAAAACCGGCCGTTCGCCAGTCCGTCAGAATCCTCCGTGAGCCCTCATTCAAGAAGCTATGAACCGCTGGACTCCAATTTCTCGTGACGAGCTGGGGGGGCTATTGTCCGATCAGCTCGCTAAGTGCTTACAAGAACACGCCGAACAGTTTGCCCGCTTTCGCGTCCCATTTCGCACCGCATCGGTCATGCGTGGCGGTGTGAGCGAATCAGTATTTATCGTGGCACAGCTTGGGCAAGTAGCCATTTACTACGAAGACGTTGAAGAAGGGTTCAACGTTTCAGAGGTCACATCCGACGGCTCCCTTGTCACCCCCGGGTTCGAGCAGTGGACTATCACCGATGCAATTCAACACCTTCTCGCCCTCCCGCACGATAGCGTTCGGAGCGAGCATGATACTGCCCGTCGTTGGCAGGCAAAGCTCGGCCAGAAGGAGGCATTCCGCGATAAAGTAAGCCGCATGCAACACCCGACAGACTTCCTAAGGGCCGCATTGGAAGCTGGCACATCTTTTGAGGGCGCCCTTCTCGAGCTGCGCACAGCTGGCGCCACCCCGATACAGACGATCAAGGCCATTAGCAAAGTGCGAGGGTGCGACCTTGGCGATGCGAAGCAAGCGTTTGCCGCCTCCCCCGCATGGGCAAAGGAAATTCAGGCTGGGATGGTGTTGCATGATCAATTGCTGTCATTGATGTCGAGCGGCTCGAACTGACAATCTTGGCTAAGCTCCCGACGGTTGTCCATGTGCTTGCTCATATGCATACGACACAACGCTCCAGGTTCTGCGCAACGTCGGCTCTGGGCCCAAAGCCGTCGGCAAGCGTGTTGTCACCGTACTTCGTTCTCACCGTATCGCGGCTGCCGCAACAACGCCGCCAGCACCAGCGCCTCCGCCATCACTTCCAACGGCTCCTCCAGCGTTGCGAGCAACTCGGGCAGTTCCGGCAGCCACGCCCCCTGCGGCTGCACATTCGGCCACTGGTCCACCCCAATCGCCAACAGCCCCACGGCAAAACCCGCCCACAGCCAGCCACGGGTACTGCGGTGCGACAACGCCCCGTGCAGCCACGCCAGCGTGGCCAGGCCCACCACGGCCACCGCGAGCATCGGCGCCTCGCGCACCACAATCCACCGGCACGCATCCAGCCACTCGTGACAGCGAAACTTCCACAGCTCGTGCAGCATGAATTGCTCGTCCAGCGCCAGCGCGCCGAAGGCCAGCGTGAGCCACACGCCCAGCCGCCAAGGCAGGCAGCGCTCGGCGGTCAGGCGCAGTGCGGTGATGCACAGCGTGAGCAGCAGTGCGCTCGACAGCCACGATGCGGGCGAGTTGTCGGAGCGGAAGGCGCGCTCCCAGCCGGGCGC
>SDXZ01000112.1 GCA_004210805.1 Acidovorax sp. | reverse complement strand
GCGGGCGAGGTGATGAGCCGTGGTGAAAGCGCGGTGTCCACGGGCCAGCAGGTGATGTCCACCGGCGGCCAGGTCATGGACGCCGGTCGCCAGGCCTGGAACAACCGCAACGGCACGCCCTTTCAGGCCCCCACCGGGCCTGCGGTGATGGCCCGCGACGAAGGCGGCCCCCTGCGGCTCATCGCGGCGCTGGAGCGCGGCGCCGGCGACCCCATGGCCGCCAGCAGCACCCTCGTGGCCCTGCTGGACCAGGGCGCCTACTTCATACAGCGGCAGGCCGCGCACGTCACCGCCCCGCAAGACCAACTACTGGCCACGCCCCGCGCGGACAGCTCGGCCGTGTCCGTCGACCTTCCGTCGTCGCCCCCGGGCGCCCTGTTCGACCTGGGCTCGGGCCGTGCGCGCGCGTCGGGCCCTGGCGTGAAGATTTTTGCGCTGTCGGTCCATGCCAATCTGCCGCGCCGCGCCGGCCGCCGTTCACTAGACCCGATCGAGCAGCACGCCATGCTCATCACCAGCTCGGTGCAGATGGAATGGCCGCTGCAGCCCGAGCTGGCCATGGAGCCCGTGGGCGGCAAGCTGCTGGTGTGGGCGAGCGAAGCGGGCGCCCCCTTCCCTTCGGGCTTTGGCCCCGATGGCCGGCTCTTCACGGCCGACGACCCGATGGTGCGGCTGCCGCGCGGCTATACGGTGGTGACGCTGGACAGCCGTGGCTTCAGCTTCGACCGCAGCCGCGAAATCGCGCTCTCGCAATACAGCGTGCAATCCACTACCGACATCGACTTGTCTCGGCTCGCGCCTGGCGATGCCTTCAAGGCATTCACCAGTGTGATGCAAGAGCGCTATCCTTTTCGGGGCAACCCTCCGATGGATTGGGGCAGGCTGCAAGCAGAGCTGATGGACCGGATTCGCCAGGTGAGCGACCACAAGGATCGACAGGCGCTTGCACAGATTTATGCCGAGATCGGTACCCGCCTGCAAGACGGCCTTTTTCGGGTCGACATGCGCGGTGCGAGCAGCTCCAAGGGGCTCATCCCTGGTCTGGACACCGGCTTAGGGGGACAGTGGCAGCCACGCGGAATCACGCCCGTGCCCGTGCCGGGTGTTTGGTGGCTGTCGGACGGCCGCGCCATGGTCGGCAGCGTGGCGCCAGGCTCCACCGCGGACCTGGCGGGCCTGCGCCCTGGAGCGGAAATTGTGGAGGTGAATGGCGAGGGCATTGCGCGTTACCTGGGGCGGGTATCGCGCTATTCCGACCGGCCTACCGAGGCCGGACGGCGCCACGATGCGCTCAAACTCATGGCCTATGAACGCGACGCCATGGTCCTCAAGATCCGGCAGGACGGCAGGGACCAAACCATCGACCTGCGCCAGCGCTTTGCCGATCGGCCGCAACCGGCAGGTACAGCGCCCAACAATGAATCACTGTCTGCATTTCAACTGCGCAGCCAATCGGGGAGGCAGTATGGCTACATCGCGATCAACTCTTTTGCAGACGGGGGCGGCAATCTCGATTTGTGGGAGCGCAACCTAGCGGCAGCGAACCAGTCGAGACTGCGGGGCTTGGTTGTGGACCTGCGCGGCGCCAACCATGGCACGTACCAACTGGTTCCGCACTATGCGGCGTCCTTCTTTTCATACGACCGACCACTGCGGCTGCAGGGCTATGCGCAACGCCAGGTGGATGCTACCGCTAAGGTATGGCGCACCCGGGGCAGTCTGGGCCTTCCGCCGCAGCTGCCGCTGTTCACGCAGGGCAACGGGTTCTACGGCGCACCCTTGGTGCTGTTGACCGGCCAGGATTGCACGGGGCCTTGCGAAATGTTCTCCGCTTGGCTGCAAAAAGCTGGGCGGGCGCATGTCGTGGCGACAGAGGCCACCCCTGGCGCCGTCGGGATGACGACTCGCATCCTGCTGCCCGGCGATCTGGTCGTGCACGCACCCACCGTGGCAGAGCTGGGTGCCAATGGTGAGCACTACGTGTTTGGCAAAGGCGTCGAGCCCGATCTGCGCGTGCCCGTTGATGCCAGCCTCGTGCAACGCGCGCTGAGTGGAGGCGATCCGGTGCTGGATGCCGCCGTGCAGTGGCTGGACAGCCGACCCCAGGCACGCTAAACGGGGCGTTGCGCCCCCAGCATTTCTTCAAAAAATCGACCTGTCCGCCTGCGGTCATGCGGGCAAGCGAAAATAGCGCATGCCCCTCATCCCTGACTTCATCGCCCCCACCCGCCACACCGACCCGGCCGACGCGCTGGCCCAGGTGCAGCGCATCTATCAGCAACAGATTGGCCACCTGCGCGATGCCATGCATCGCTTCGTGGGGGGCGAGACGCCGGAGAGTGCGGTGCGGGCCTTCTACCCGTTTGTGCGGGTCCACACCACCACCGTGGCGCGGGCGGATTCCAAGCTGGCGTATGGCTTTGTGGAGGGCCCCGGCCGGTACGAAACCACATTGACCCGGCCCGACCTGTTTGCCAACTACTACGCTGAGCAGTTCCGGCTGCTGCGGGCCAGCCACAACGTGGAGCTGGAAGTGGGCACCAGCGCGCACCCGATTCCCATCCATTTCTCGTTCGCCGAGCACGACCACATCGAAGGCACGCTGACGGCCGAGCGCCGCATGCTGATGCGCGACGTGTTCGACCTGCCCGACCTGGCCGCCATGGACGACGGCATTGCCAATGGCACCTGGCAGGCGCGGCCGGGCGAGGCGCAGCCGCTGTCGCTGTTCACCGCTCCGCGCGTGGATTATTCGCTGCACCGGTTGCGCCACTACACGGGCACGGCACCCGAGTGGTTCCAGAACTTCGTGCTGTTCACCAACTACCAGTTCTACATCGACGAGTTCGTGCGCCTGGGCCATGCCGAGATGGCCAAGGAGGACAGCGAGTACGTGGCCTTCATCGAGCCGGGCAACGTGGTCACCCGGCGCAAGGGCCTGCCGGCGCAAGCGGGCGACGAGCTGGGCGCCGCGCCGCCGCGCCTGCCGCAGATGCCCGCCTACCACCTGGTGCGCGCCGACCGCAGTGGCACCACGATGGTCAACATCGGCGTGGGCCCGTCCAACGCCAAGACGATCACCGACCACATTGCCGTGCTGCGCCCGCATGCCTGGATGATGCTGGGCCACTGCGCGGGCCTGCGCAACAGCCAGCAGCTGGGCGACTATGTGCTGGCCCACGCCTATGTGCGCGAGGACCATGTGCTCGACGAAGAGCTGCCGCTGTGGGTGCCGATTCCGGCGCTGGCCGAGATCCAGCTCGCGCTGCAACAGGCGGTGGCCGATGTGACCCAGGTGCCCGAGGCTGACCTCAAGCGCTTCATGCGCACGGGCACCGTGGCCAGCACCGACAACCGCAACTGGGAGTTGCTACCCGACAACATGCCCCAGCTGCGCTTCAGCCAGAGCCGCGCCGTGGCGCTGGACATGGAGAGCGCGACGATTGCGGCCAACGGTTTCCGCTTCCGCGTGCCTTACGGCACCCTGCTGTGCGTGTCTGACAAACCGCTGCATGGCGAGATCAAGCTGCCCGGCATGGCCAACCACTTCTACCGCGAGCGCGTGGACCAGCATCTGCGCATCGGCATGCGCGCGATCGAGATCCTGCGCACGGGGGGTGTGGACCGACTGCACAGCCGCAAGCTACGCAGTTTTGCCGAAGTCGCGTTTCAGTAAAGCAGCACGAGACTCACAGCAAGAAGATTCACGCGGTCCTGCGCGCCATGTCCCTCGACTTCCTCACGCTCATGGCAGTCATGGCGGCCAACCTGTTCATGATCTCGGCAGTCCTGCCGCTCATCATGGGCCGGGACCTGAGCCGTGCGGCCCGCCATGTGCAGGCCAGCTTGCTGCTGCAGGCGCTGGCCTGGGCGGCCATCATCGCGTCGTCGTCGCTGTGGGACCAGGCGCTGTCCACACTGTCGATTGCCTGCAACGCTGCAGCCCAGTGGATGCTGTACCGCGCGCTCGAAGAATGGCTGGGCCCGCGGCCGCTGCGGCGGGTTCTGCTGGCGCTGGTGGTGGCGGCGCCCCTGGGTTACACGCTGGGTTTCGACCACTACGCCTGGCGCGTGGGCTGGGCCAACGGGTTGATGGCGCTGATCCTGGCCATCGTGGCGCGGGCCACGCTGTACCCGCTGGTGCTCGCCGATCTGCGCTGGCGCAGCCTGCTCCTGGGCTGCCTGGCCACCTCTGCCGTGTTCACACTGGCGCGGGGCCTGCTGGGCGCATTCACCGACCAGTACCCCAGCTTTCGCACGCCCCACCCGGTCAATCTGGCCGCCGCGCTGGCCACCAATGTGAGCCTGGTGCTGGGCACGGTGGCCGTGCTTGTGGCCTGGCGGTACGAGGCCGAGCAAAGGCTGCGCACGCTGGCGATGACCGACGGGCTCACTGGCCTGCTCAATCGCCGGGGCTTTTCCAGCCAGGGCGAAAACCTGCTCTCGCACGCTTGGCGCCACCGCCTGCCGCTGACCGCGTTGATGCTGGACCTGGACCATTTCAAATCCATCAACGACACCCACGGGCACGACACCGGTGACCGCGCGCTACAGCTGTTTGCGCGGCTGCTCAACGACACTTGCCGCAGTGGCGACCTGATTGCGCGCTTGGGCGGCGAAGAGTTTGGGGTGCTGATGCTGCACAACGCGGCTGCCGCTGGCGCTTCGTTCGACCGCCGCCTGCGCCACCGCCTGCACGACGCCAGCGCCGCCGAACTGGGTTTTGTGCTGGACTACAGCGCGGGCATGGCCGTCCTGCAGCCCGGAGAAGCCAGCCTAGCCATGTTGATGGCCCGGGCCGACGGCGCACTGTACGAGGCCAAGACATCGGGCCGGGGGCGGTTGATGGCGGCGGCCTGACGCCTGCCCGGCGCGCTCTGCGCTGCGCGGGCAAGCCCTCAGGGAATGATCAACGCCGCGACATCGTGGGCGGCTCCCGACCGCTCCAACGCCAGATGTTTGACGACGCTTGAGCGGTCCGCCTGCGTGCGCTGCTGGGAGAGAAATCGCTTGCCCGTGATCTGGACCACATCGATCTCGAAACCCAGCAGATGCCGCGCAGCCTCGTCAACGAACGTGGGCGAAGCGTCCTGCAGAGACCACGGCTGATCGCGGTGCGCCTCCTGCGATGCTGCGAGCCCCGCGAGGTGCTCCCGCATCCAGTCCGGGTCTTCGACAAAGCGGATGCAACCCCTCGCTTCCACCGCGACGTAGTTCCAGCTCGGCGCCAGGCGTCCGCTGCGCTGGCCGTTCACATACCACCGCGGGGAGATGTAGGCATTCGGACTCTGAAACACGGCGAGGACCTGCGCACCCTCTTTGACTGACCGCGCCAACGAATGCGCACGCGCCACATGGCCTTTCAGCAGCGCCGGGCCGGCGCCCTCGGCCATCTGCAGCGGAAGGAGGTTCGCCTCCATCCCTTCGGATGTGGCCGCAACTACGGTGGCCAAGGGATAGGACCGCGCCAGGTCATAGAGCTCCTGGAAGTCTTCGATAGCAAAAAGGGATTGGATATACATCGCACGCGCTAAGAAAAAAGGCCAGTCTCTCGGTTGAAGGTGCGCGCGTCTTGAACGTTTCGGCCACGCCCGTCAGCGCTGGCAGGGTGTCCTTTGGACCACAGGCGCCGGTGTGGGCATTGCGGGCGTGAAGCCGCCAAAGCGGCGGAACTCGCGGGTCATGTGCGCCTGGTCGGCGTACCCCGCCATCGCGGCAACCTCCCCCAACGATGTGTCGGCGGCTTGCAGCAAGCCCATGGCGCGCTGAAATCGCAGAATGCCCGCCAAGGTTCGAAGCGGCAAGCCCGCCACCGCAGCCATATCCCGGCGCAGGGTGCGCGACGATGGCCCGGCCCAGCGCCCCCCGCCTTCCTCCAACGCGTGCCCCTGGCGCACCATCCGCTCGATGGCTGCGAGTGCGCGGCCCTGGGCAGGGGCCACGGCGGCCCGCGAGGCCAACCCGCGGGCGGCGCAGCGCAATGCCTGCTCCACGCCCTGCGCCGTGCGGGCTTGCACTAAAGGCTGCAAGGCCAGGGGCCCCAGGATATGGGCGGCCTCTGATCCCACCGCGGTTCGGTTGCGCAGCGCCCCGGGCGACGTGCCCAGGCAGGCACCACCCCAGCCCATGTGAAAGCGCACTCCGAAGATGACGGTTGCCAAGCGCGTGTTTACCAGCGCCGGCTGATCGGCGGGGCCTGCAATCACAGGCCAGACCGTGGCTACCGAGCCGTCGGGATGCAAGGCGCAATGCACCACCAGGTCCATCCGGCCGTCCGGCAGCACCAGCTGGCTGCCACGCGCCATGGCGTCGTAGCGCCACACCGCTTCGATCCGTGTGGCGTCCAGGGCGCCCAGTGGCAGCTCGACGTAGCCGGTTTGCGCAGGTTTGAGGTTCATGGTGCCGTGAGGCCGCAGGGTCTTATTCAGCCTTATTCACTGTGCGGCGTGATGTGCCTGCAGAGCGGCTGCGCAAGACCACCGCCGCCGTCCGCGGCGCTTCTGGTGAGCCCGCCAAGGCGCCAGCATGGCACACAATCAGGCATGACCGCACTTTTTGAAGTTCTGAATCTGCGCAAGCGCTATGGCGAAACCACGGTGGTGGACGATGTCTCTTTTGCCATTGCCCCGGGCGAATGTCTGGGCGTCATCGGCCCCAACGGCGCGGGCAAGACCACCACCATCCGCATGTGCCTGGGCCAGGCGGCGCCCGACGGGGGGGCAGTGCATTTCACGCCCCGGGCGGATGCGGCCCCGCTGCACATGCCGCGCGATGCGCTGGCCATCAAGGCGCAACTGGGCGTGGTCACGCAGTTCGACACGCTGGACCCGGACTTCACCTGCGCGGAGAACCTGCGCGTGTTCGGCCGCTACTTTGGCCTGAAGGGCGCGGTGATGGACGAGCGTGTGCCCCAGCTGCTGGAATTTGCCGCCCTCACCCACAAGGCCGATGCCAAGCCCGGCGAGCTGTCGGGCGGCATGAAGCGGCGCCTGTCGCTGGCACGCGCCCTCGTCAACAACCCGCGCCTGTTGCTGCTGGACGAGCCCACCACCGGCCTGGACCCGCAGGCCCGCCACCTGATGTGGGAGCGGCTGCAGTTGCTGCTGCAGCAGGGCAAGTCGATCCTGCTCACCACCCACTTCATGGACGAGGCCGAGCGCCTGTGCTCGCGCCTGTTGGTGCTGGACCACGGCAAGAAAATCGCCGAGGGCCGCCCGCGCGAGCTGATCGCCCAGCACCTGGAGCCGGATGTGGTGGAGGTGTTCGGCGTGGGCGCTGTGGCCCTGGCGCACGACGACGCGCTGCGCCACCTGGCCGCGCGCGTGGAGGTCAGCGGCGAGACCGTGTTCTTCTATACCCAGGACGCCCAGCCATTGCTGCAGGTTCTGGCCCAGCACGGCCACCTGCGCACGCTGCACCGGCCGGCGAATCTGGAGGATTTGTTCCTCAAGCTCACGGGGCGACAAATTCGGGAGTGAATCCACGAGATGGCTGCGCGGACGAGCGCGGCGGTATGCGGGCCCGCAAATCATTACTCCTAAATTAATAGCTGCCAACGCTTATCAAATAAGCGATGGAGGCCTATTTGGCTAAAAATTTGGCTTACACGCCCGTGGGCAAAGAGCTTTCGCTGCCGCCGGCCAACGACTGCGTTCCGGAGCAGGGCGAGCGGCCCCTCAGCCATTCGCCCTGGCACGCCCCCGCCCCGCAGCGCCGCAATAACCCTTTTGCAAAGAAGAGATTTCTCCTGCCCACATCCAGGCCGCCACTTCGTGCGTAGTCCCTGCTGCAGCCCGCTTTTTTGGTGCTGTCGCTTTTCCAACCCGCACTGAAGTAAAGGGAAACACCATGAACACCCAGCCTATGCGCTCCCGCCTCGCCCCTCTGGCCTGCACGCTGGCAGCAGCCACGTTGCTCGCGGCCTGCGGCGCCATGAAGCCCTCCGCCGGCCCCATGTATTCGCAAGACAGCCTGCCCGACACGATCAAGGTGCCCGCCGGCAACAAGGTCGCCATGGAAACCGTGGGCGTGGGCGAGATCACCTATGAATGCCGCGACAAGGCCAATGCCCCCGGCCAGACCGAGTGGGTGTTTGTAGGCCCCAAGGCGGTGCTGAACGACCGCAGCGGCAAACAAGTGGGCACCTACTACGGCCCACCTGCCACCTGGGAATCACAAGACGGCTCCAAGCTCACCGCCACGCAGCTGGCCGTGGCGCCGTCGGGCACGGGCAACCTCCCGTACCAGCTGGTCAAGGCCAACCCGGCCATGGGCTCCGGCGCCATGATGGGCGTCACCTACATCCAGCGCGTCGCCTTGAAGGGTGGCGTGGCGCCGGCCACGGCCTGCACCACAGCCAACAAGGGCGCCCGCGAGATCGTGAAGTACCAGGCCGACTACATCTTCTGGAAGGCGGCGTAAGGCGGCACGATGAGCGGGCGAGCCCCGCTCAGTCAGTACTGCTTGTATGGCAAGAACTTGCCCGACAGCACCACGTTCACGCGGTCGCCCTTCGGGTCGGCCTCGCGCTGGATGTCCATGCTGAAATCGATCGCGCTCATGATGCCGTCGCCGAACTCCTCGTGGATCAGCTCCTTGATGGTGGTGCCGTACACGCTCACGATCTCGTACCAGCGGTAGATCAGCGGATCGGTGGGCACGGGCGTGGGGAGCGAGCCTTTGTAGGGCACGACCTGGAGCCACTTCTGCTCCTCGGCCGTGAGACCGAAGATCTTGCCCAGCACCTTGGCCTGCTCAGGCGTGGCGGTCATCTGGCCCAGGCACAGGGCGGTGGTCCATTCCTTGGACTGCCCCAGCTTCTTCGCAATGGCGCTCCACTGCAGGCCTTTGGCGACCTTGGTGCTGATGATTTTTTCGGTAACGTCGGTGCGGTTCATGCGATTTCCTGGGGTGTTGAACAGTCAAGGATCGGGACGCCAAGCAGCAAGCAATGCCTATGCCTGCTCCCCACGCCGCCCTGCCCCTCAAGTGCTGGCGGCCGCGAGGGCGACGCCGCACAATAGGTGCATGCAGACCACCCCCTCCTCCGCATCCCCCGCCCTCGCCGACGTGCCAGCATCGCCCTCCGTGTGGCGCGCGCCGCACCTTTCGCCGCGCTGGTGGCCCGTGTTCATGCGCAACCTGCTGGTGTGGCGCAAGCTGGCCATCCCCAGCCTGGTCGGCAATATTGCCGAGCCGCTGATGTGGCTGGTGGCCTTTGGCTATGGCATGGGGGCGCTGGTGGGGCAACTGAACGTGGCCGGTGCGGGGGGCACGAGCACGCAGGTGCCGTACATCCTGTTCCTGGCCAGCGGCTCGATCTGCATGAGCGCGATGAACGCCGCCAGCTTCGAGGCGCTGTACTCGGCCTTCTCGCGCATGCATGTGCAAAAAACCTGGGACGGCATCATGAACGCGCCCGTGAGCCTGGACGACGTGGTGCTGGCCGAGATGCTATGGGCGGCGTTCAAGGCGGTGTTCACCGTAACGGCCATCCTGTGCGTGATGCTGGCCCTGGGCATCAGCCACAGCCCCAAGCTGCTGGTGGCCTGGCCGGTGCTGCTGTTTGTGGGCGTGATGTTCTCCAGCATCGCGCTCATCTTCAACGCGCTGGCCAAGGGATACGACTTCTTCACCTACTACTTCACGCTGGTGCTCACGCCGATGATGTTTCTCTCGGGCGTGTTCTTCCCGCGCGAACAGCTGCCGCCTGTGGTGCGCGCCATCTCGGACTGGCTGCCCCTGACCAATGCGGTGGAGCTGGTGCGGCCGCTGTTCATGGACCAATGGCCTGCCCACCCGTGGCGCCATGGGCTGGTGCTGATCGTGACAACGGTCGTGGCCTTCTGGGTGGCCTTGGCGCTCACGCGCAAGCGATTCAAGGCCTGAGGAAAAGCGCTTCGGCTTCGAATTGCTACGCGCCTTCTCGCTGGCGCGCCACCGAAGCGCCACTTCGCAGCACCATCTTGAGGACGCCGGCGCCTCAGCCCTTAATGCACCAAGCCCGGCAGGGGCGGCAGACCCAGGCTGCGCATCAGCTTGGCCCATTCGGCCTGCGTGAGGTGGGGCTGCACATGGGCCAGCACAGCCGCGAGCACCGGCGCCGGGGCGTGTTGCTGCATGTCGGACAACAGGGCGGTGCGCTCGGCCGGTGACATGAAAGGCACCAGCCAGCGGGCGGTGGCCATCATCTCGTGCGGCGGGATGGACGCGACCAGCGCGTCGTGGATGCGCACCAGCTCCTCGTCGCTGTAGTGCTCCCACAGCACGCGATTGTGCGCCGTTTCTTCCTCGTCCATGTGCTCGAAGTTGTGCGCGATGAACAGCGCCAGCTGCCGGTACACCGCATGCGCGGTGGCTGCGCGGGCCGGCCGGGCGCAGGCCAACAGGTGCGAGATGCCGTCGGCCAGCGCGGCGATTGCCGCTTCGTGCTCACCATGCTCAGCCTCCACGCCCGCGCACGCGCCGGGCTCGCGCGCTTCCATCGCGGCGTGCACAAACTGGTTTTCGTGGTGCAGGTGTGATCGGCACAAGTCCAGCATCTGCATCACACGGTCGCAGGTGTGGGCAAACTCCAGATCGTCATCCACATCCATGCGGCCGAGGCCCAGCAGCGTGTCGGACATGTAGGCGCGCAAGGCCTTGTGGATACCGGCATACATGTCCATGCGCGGAGCGGCGGGTTGGGCATTGGCCAGGGCGGCGATTTCGCGGGGGTCGATCTTCATGGGATTCTTCTTTCTTCATGGCCTTCAAGGCCTGGTCGGCCCCGCTTTTCGCGGGCACCGGGCCGGGCACACCATGTGCCCGCTTCCATGAAATGAAGTCTATGAATCGACGGCGTCGCCGGCTGTGAAAAACTTCCTCATCGAAACCCCTGCGACGCCTGCACGGCGTGTTCAGGCGTTAGTCCGTGACATCCTTCACGCCGCGGCGCGCAGCAGGTCCACCGCCTTTTCCGCAATCATCACCGTCGGTGCATTGGTGTTGCCGCTCACGATGCGCGGCATGACGGATGCATCCACCACGCGCAGGCCCGTGAGTCCGTGCACGCGCAATTCGCTGTCCACCACATCCATCGCGCCGGGCCCCATGCGGCAGCTGCCCACCGGGTGGTAGATGGTGTCGGCGTACTGGCGGATGAACTGCTCGATCTGCGCATCGGTCTGCGCGCCCGCCGATGCGGCCAGTTCCTTCGCGCCGTATTGCGCAAGGGCGGGCTGCCGGAGGATCTCGCGCAGGCGCTTGAAGCCGCGCACCATGCGCTGCATGTCGTCGGGGTCGGTCAGGAACTGCGGATCCACCAGCGGCAGCGCCATTGGGTCCTTGCTGGTCAGCGTGACCGCGCCGCGGCTTTTGGGCTGCAGCAGGCACACGTGGGCCGAGTAGCCGTGGCCCAGCACCGTCTTGCGGCCGTGGTCCACCAGCTTGCCGATCACAAAGTGCAGCTGCAGGTCGGGGGCTGGCTCGCCCGGGTCGCTCTTGATAAAGCCCCCTGCCTCGGCAAAGTTTGTGGTGAGCATGCCGGTGCGGTGCCTGCGCCATTCGGCGATACCGCGCACAGCGCTCAGCATGCCGGTGAGTGACAGGCCAAACAGATCGCGGTGGTTGGGCGCATCGAGCACCTGCACCACGTCCGGGTGGTCGTGCAGGTGCGCCCCCACGCCGGGCAAGTGGTGCAGCACCGGGATGCCATGCCGCTGCAGCTCGGCAGCCGGCCCCACACCGGAGAGCATGAGCAGTTGAGGCGACAGCAGCGCGCCCGCGCTCAGCAGCACTTCGCGGGCAGCCTTCACCTGGTGCAGCGCGCCGCCTTGCCGGTATTCGACACCCACCGCGCGCCGGCCTTCGAACAGGATGCGCGTGGCATGCGCGCCGGTGATCACCTGCAGGTTGGGCCGCTTCAGGTGCGGCGTGAGGTAGCCCTTGGCGGCGCTGTGGCGCTCGCCATTCTTGTGCGTGACCTGGTACAGCCCCACGCCTTCTTGCGTGGCGCCGTTGAAATCGGTGTTGTGCGGGTGGCCGGCCTGCACGCCGGCTTCGGTGAACAGGTGGCTAAACCGGTGCGGTGATCGCAGGTCTGCCACATTCAGCGGCCCGCCTTGGCCGTGCCAAGCATCGGCACCGCGCTCGTTGTGTTCGGCTTTGAGGAAGTAGGGCTTGACGTCCTCCCAGCCCCATCCGGGGTTGCCCTGCGCAGCCCAGTGGTCGTAGTCCGCATGCTGTCCACGCACATAGACCATGGCGTTGATCGAGCTGGAGCCTCCCAGCACCTTGCCCCGCGGCTGGTAGCCCTGCCGGTTGTTGAGCGCGGCCTGCGGCGTGGTGTTCAAACCCCAGCCATTGAGCTCGAACTTGGCCATCACGGCCAGGCCCGCGGGGCAATGGATGAGCACGCTGCCGTCGGCAGGGCCGGCCTCCAGCAGGCACACGCGCACGGCGGGGTCTTCGGTCAGCCTGCCTGCGAGCACCGAGCCCGCAGATCCGCCGCCAATCACGATGTAGTCGAACATGGTTGTGTTGCCTCCAGCGCCCGTCTGTTGAGCGGGCTGGCGCCACCATAACCGAACGGGCGTGCTTTTCGTCTTACCATCGCGCCCATCCGTTTCACTTTGAAGAAGGCTCTCTATATGACGATTCAGACCGTTGGCATCATCGGCGCGGGCACCATGGGCAACGGCATTGCGCAGGCCTGCGCGGTGTCGGGCATTGACGTGGTGATGGTCGACATCTCCGATGC
>SDXZ01000111.1 GCA_004210805.1 Acidovorax sp. | reverse complement strand
CCACCACCTCGATGCCCCGCCCCGCGCGGCCCGCGATCAGCGCCTGGTTGCGCGCCAGCACGCGGAAGGTGCCCGCGCCCACGGTGCCAATGCCGATCATGCCCACGCGCAGGGGGCGCATGGCCGCAGCACTGGGCTGGAACGATGGGGCTTCTAGGGACGGGACGGGATCGCGGAACATGGGCTTCTCCAAACGACTGAAAAACAATCAAACGAACAAACAAAAAAACCAGCTGCCAGAGCTGGGTTTCAGTCAATTCGTCTTGGAGGAGAAGAGAGAGCGATCACCAGGTGGCTGCCGAAACGGCCACCTGCGCGTGCTCAGGTGGCCGCGGGGGTAATGGTGGTAATCATTCGTGCACCCATAGCCCGCGTGAATGCGGACAGCATCATGCACATGCCTTGGAAGGCCGTGGCGCGTGCAGTGAAAGGGATGGAGGTGTACGACATGAAGGGGCGCAGTGTACCTGAGGGGTTTGGGGTGGCGTCAAGCCTGCGCGAAGGCGCGTGTTGCGCCCACACGCCGCAAGGTCCGAGGACGGTGGGCCGACCGCGGACCCGCCGAAGGTGCGAGTATGCTATTAAACTAATAGCTACTGGCGCAGGTGGATCAAGCGCTGGGGGGCATTTGGACTGAATTTTCCCGTGTCTCCCGCTCTCATGCCGGTCCAATACACGCCGGTCCCACGGCGTGGGAGCGCAGTCAGAACAGGCCGAAGTCTTCGCCGCCGGCAGGTCCTGGCACCCGCATCCCCAGCTGTGCCATCAGCTCCATCGCACCCGCCGGGGCCCGCTCCTTCGCGCCGTTGATGAAGTACACAAACACATCACGGGGCCGATCTCCACTGGTCCAGGCGCGCACTCCATCCGCCCACTGCGCAATCGCTTCGGGTGTGTAGCCCGTGGGCACATCGGCCTGGCTGCGCATCAACCGCAGGTAGGCGAAGTCGGCCTCGGCATCGGCAATGGCCGGGAATTTTTCGGAATCGGTGTGCACCGGCACGCATCCATACCGGCGCGCGAGTTCAACGAAGGCGGGCACGGCAAAGCTCTCGTGCCGCACGTCGAGCACATGGCGCAGGCTGCGGCCATCGACCTGTTTGGGCAGCAGCGCGAGGAAGGCCTCGAAGTCGCCGGGCTCGAACTGCTTGCTGGGCATGAACTGCCAGACGATGGGGCCGAGCTTGTGCTTGAGCTCTGAGATGCCGCTCTCGACAAACCGCTTGATCGAGTCGCCCGCCTCCGCCAGCACGCGGCGGTTGGTTGCAAAGCGGTTGGCCTTGAGCGAGAACATGAAACCGTCGGGCGTTTCGCCGTGCCACTTGGCAAATGTGGGCGGCTTGAAGGTGCTGTAGTAGGTGCCGTTGACCTCGATGGCGCTAAGCTGGCGGCTGGCGTACTGCAACTCTTTGCTGTGCACGAGGCCCGCGGGGTAGAAGTTGTCGCGCCAGGGCTCGAAGGTCCAGCCGCCGATGCCGATGCGGATGTGTTGGCGACTGCTGCTGCCGTCGCTCTCACTGCGGCCGTTGATGCTGCTGGTGCTGCTGCTTGCGGTGGTTTCCACGGCGATCCCTGTCTGTCAGTCCACGGGGTGGCCACTTTAGCAGCGCGGCCCCGACCGCGGCAACGCCATGAAGCCTGTGCGTGAATCGGGCCACTACGGCTGCGCTGTGGGCCGCGCAGCAGACTGCGCGGGGCCGCAGATCATGCACACACAGTGCGTTCGATTTATGCAGGGGCTTGTTGCGTGCCCGGCAGTTCCACCCGCGCCTCCAGCCCCTCGCCCTCCTCGCGCGGCCCCAGCACCAGCCGGCCGCCCAGCGCCTGGGCCAGCTCGTTCGCAATGGCCAGGCCCAGCCCCGTGCCGCCGGTACTGCGGTTGCGCGAATCCTCCAGCCGCACGTAGGGCTGCAGCACCGCGGCGAGGTCGGCTGCGGGGATGCCGGGGCCGCGGTCCAGCACGCACAGCAACCACCCGCCGTCGCTGGCGGTGTGCAGGCTCAGCTCGGCCGCGCCCGCAAACTTGAGCGCGTTGTCCACCAGGTTGCACACCAGCCGGCGCAGCGCCTGCGGGCGCGTGTCGCAGGTGCCCGGGTCTGCGTGCAGCAGCAACACGGGCAGGCCCGCATCGGCGTAGTCGAACGCAATGCTCTGCAGCAGCGCGCGCAGGTCCACGCGCTGCAGGGGCTCCTGCGCCGCCTGCGATGAGCGCGCGTAAGCCAAGCCTTCTTCCACCAACGACTGCATCTCCGCCAGGTCCGCGTGCAGCTTGCCCTGCAGCACGGTGTCGTCCAGCAGGTCGGCGCGCAGGCGCAGGCGGGTGATGGGCGTCTGCAGGTCGTGCGAGACGGCGGCCAGGATCTGCATGCGCTCTTGCAGGTGAGTTTGAATGCGCTGCTGCATGCGGTTGAAAGCCTTGGCGGCGCGTTCGACTTCGCGCGGGCCGTCTTCGGCCAGGGGCACGGCGGCGCGGTCGGCGCCCAGCGCATCGGCTGCGTCGGCCAGCGTGCGCAAAGGCTGCGTGGCTGCGCGCACGGCCCAGGCGCACAGGCCCACCAGCAGCGCCAGCTGCAGCGCCAGCGCGCCTAGCACCCAGGGCGAGACCTGCAGCCGGGGCTCGTCCATGTCCACGGCCAGCGGCGTGCCGTCGGCCAGCTGCAGCTGCAGGCGCAGTTCGGTGCCGGGCACCTGGGGGTCAATGACGCGCACCGTCTGGCCGGGCGGCAGTGTGGCGCCCACGGCGCCCGCGATCTGGCGGGCCAGGTCGGAAGTGGCTTCGGGTGCACCCAGCGGCGCGGTCAGCACAAACCGGTAGTTGCGGCGCGCAAGCCGGTCCACCCACTGCGCGCGCTCTGCGGCGGGCAGACGGTCCAGCATGGCCATGGAGCTCGCCACATCGCTCGCCAGGTACGACACCATCGAGCGCCGCATCGTCATGCCGCGCTCGGTGATCGCCAGCACAAACGTCAGCGCGTGCGCCAGCGCCAGGCCCAGCGCCAGCACCAGCAGGATGCGCCCGAACAGCGAGCGGGGCCACCAGCGCAGCGTCATGCAACGGCCTTGCTGGATGTGGCCGTAGGCAACACGTCGGCGCAGAACACATAGCCTTCGTTGCGCACCGTCTTGATGTAGCGCGAGCCGCGCGCCCCGTCCCCCAGACGCTGGCGCACGCGGCTGACCAGCAGGTCGATGGAGCGGTCGAATACATCGGCATCGCGCCCCTGCGTGAGCTGCAACAGCTGGTCGCGCGTGAGGATGCGCTGCGGGTGGTCCAGCAGCACGCGCAGCAGCCGGTATTCGGCGCCCGACAGCGCCACCACCGCGTCCGTGGCATCGAGCAGGTGGCGCGCCGTGGTGTCCAGTCGCCAATCGCCGAATGCGAGGTGGCGCGCGGGCTCGGCAGCCACCAGGTTGGGCGGCAGCATGCGCGTGCGCCGCAGCACGGCGTGGATGCGCGCCAGTAGCTCGCGCGCGGCAAAAGGCTTGGTCAGGTAGTCGTCTGCGCCCAGCTCCAGGCCGAGGATGCGGTCCGCCTCGTCGCTGCGTGCGGTGAGCATGATGATGGGCAGCGGCGGTGCGCCGGGGCTGCGCAGCTCGCGGCACAGGGCGATGCCGTCGGTGCCGGGCAGCATCAGGTCCAGCACCAAGAGGTCGATGCGCTGCGTGGCCAGCACCTCGCGCATCTGCCGCCCATCGGCCGCCACGCTGACCTGCAGGCCCTGGCGTTGCAGGTACTCGGCCGCCAGCTCGCGGATGCCCGCGTCGTCATCGACGATCAGGATGTGGTCGGGCGGGGGCGTGGTCGTCATGGGCGTTGATTGTCCAGGCTTTGGCGCCGCGTGGTGGGGCCGCGGCAGGCCCGCATGTATCTGAACTTGTCTGCGGGTGCCGCCGACATGCGCGCATACCAAAAGGCCTCTCCACGACAAACCGCGGATACGTGCGCTGGTTTCAATGAGTCTTCCCGAAATCAACGAGGACTTGCCATGAAACCATCCGTTGCCCTAGCCGCTGCTGCGCTGGGCTTGGCCCTGGCGCATACCGCCAGCGCGCAACCCGGGGCTCCCGCTACGCAGGCGGCCCCTGCACCTCACCCCAAGGCGCCCCTGGGCCGGTGGATCACCGAAAGCGGCAACCTGGAGGTGGACATCGCACCCTGTGCCACCCATGCAGGTGCCAACACCACCGCCAGCACGAACGTTGGTGGCGGCAGCGGCACTGCTCCCAACATCAGTAGCCTCTGCGGCAAGGTGGTGCGGGTGCTGGCCAACCGGTCGATGAGTGCACCGGGCACCGACATGGCCGCGGCCGATGCGCGGCCCGCCCTGGGCATGACGATGCTGTCAGGCCTGCGCGAGAGCAGCGATGGTGTCTACCAGGGCGAGATCTACAACCGCGAAAACGCCAAGACCTACCGCGCCAAGCTCACGCCCGCCGAGCCCGACCAGTTGCTGGTGCGCGGCTACGTGGGCATCCCGCTGTTTGGCAAGACGCAGGTATGGCGCCGCCCGGCCGCAGAGCGCGGGGGCGTGCAATGAGCATGGCCGCCACGTCGCCCTGGTTTGCCGTGGCCGCCGGCATGCTGACCGTGGGCGCGCCCTGCGTGCTGCCCATGCTGCCGGTGGTGCTGGGCGCGTCGGTGGCGGGCGGCCCCGCGCAGCGCACGCGCCCGCTGTTCATCGCACTGGGCTTCGCGTTGTCGTTCGCTGCCGTGGCGCTGCTGTTCAGCAGCTTCACGCAGGTACTGGGTGTGTCGCCCGAGGGCTTGCGCCGGTTCGCCGCCGTGATGCTGCTGGTGTTTGGTGTGCTCACGGTGTGGCCCAGGCCATTTCAGTGGCTGAGCCAACACGCGGGTGGCGTGCTCAACCGCGTGGCCAGCTTGGGGCTGGGCTCATCGGGCGGCAACTGGGGCGGGCTGCTGCTGGGCCTGAGCCTGGGCGCGGTGTGGACGCCGTGCGCCGGGCCGGTGCTGGCCTCCATCCTCACGCTCATCGCTACCGAGCCGCCCGGGGCCAGCACTGCGGTGCTGCTGCTCGCGTATTCCACCGGCGCCGCGCTGCCCATGCTGGCCATTGCCTACGGTGGCCAAGCAGCGGCCAGCCATGTGCGCCGCATCTCGCGCCATGCACACCGCGTGCAGCAGGCCTTTGGCGTGGTGGTCATCGCCGTCGCGCTGGCCATGTTGTTCCAGATCGATGGCCAGGTCACCGCCTGGCTGTCGCAGTTCTATCCCTCGATTTCTGGCGGGCTGTAAGCGGCCCGCAGCAAGGAGTTTCACCATGGCATCGCGCATTTCTTCTTCACCCATCTCGTTTCCGCGCCGCACATTCCTGGCGTCTGCAGCCTCTGTGGCTGCCGCCGTGGCGGCGCCCGCCCTCACCCACGCAGCAGGGCCCGCCATTCAGGCGGGCACGCTGCCCGACTTGGGCCCCGCGCCCGAGTTCACCGGCATCGAGCGTTGGCTCAACTCCGAGCCGCTGAGCCTGGCCCAGCTGCGCGGCCGCGTGGTGCTGGTGGACTTCTGGACGTATGCCTGCATCAACTGCATCCGCACACTGCCCCACGTCAACCGCTGGGCCGAGCTGTACACGCCCCAGGGTCTCACCGTGGTGGGCGTGCACACGCCAGAGTTTCCGTTCGAGCGCACCACCAGCAACGTCGAGGTGGCCATGCGCCGCCACGGCGTGAAACACCCTGTGGCGCAGGACAACCGCTACGGCACCTGGAAGGCCTACAGCAACCAGTACTGGCCTGCGGCCTACCTCATCGATGCACAGGGGCGCATTCGCTACAAGCACTTCGGCGAAGGCGAATACGAGCGTACCGAAGCCGTGATCCGCGCGTTGCTGGCGGCGCGGGGGTAGGCCTGCTGATCAATCGTTTCCCCAATTTTCTCCATCGTTTCCCCGCCCTTTCCCTATTCACCCTTGCAGGACTTTTGCACCATGCCGTACCCCCGCCTTCAATTTGCCCTGGTCACGCTCGCTGCGGCCGCTGCCGCCCTCTGCATGGCCGCTGCCAGCCATGCCCAGGCACCGCAACTGCCACCACCCGACGCCACCCACCCCGCCACGCTGCAGCTGATGCAGGGCTTTCCGCCGCCGCCCGACAAGGTCGTGCGCCTGGCTAACATCCTCAAATACCCCAACGTCCGCTGGGGCGCGCAACATCTGCGCGAGCTGGGCCCCACGGCGACCGTGTGGCGCGGTGCGGGCATTCCCAGCGCATTGCCCGCAGGGGCCCGCGCACTAGACGACGCGCTGCCGCTGCCCGACGGCAAGGGCGGTACCACGACGTTGGCCGACTGGCAAAAGTCCACGTACACCGACGGCCTGCTGGTGCTGCACCGCGGCAAGGTGGTGTACGAGCGGCACCACACCGGCATGGAGCCGCACCAGCCGCATGTGCTGTGGTCCATGAGCAAGTCGCTCACCGGCCTGCTGGCCACCGAACTCATCCAGGAAGGCGTGATCGACCCCAAAGCGCTGATTCCGCGTTACCTGCCCGAGCTGGCCACCAGCGCCTGGGCCGACGCCACGGTGCAGCAGACGCTGGACATGACCACCGGCGTGCAATACGCCGAGAACTTTGCCGACCCCGCGTCCGGCGTCTTCCAGTACCTGGCCGCCGCAGGCCTGCAGCCCGCGCCGCCCGGCAGCAGCGCGCCCAAAAGCATGGCCGAGTTCTTGCCCACGCTGAAGAAGGAAGGCGAGCACGGCACCGCGTTCGCGTACAAGTCGGTGGACACGGAAGTGCTGGGCTGGCTGCTGCAGCGCGTGACGGGCAAGAGCTACGCCACGCTGCTGTCCGAACGCCTCTGGTCGCGCCTGGGCGCGCAGGAGGATGCTTATGTGTTTGCGGACGCCAACGGTGGACAGTCCACCAGCGTGGGCGTGAACGCCACGCTGCGCGACCTGGGCCGCCTGGGCGAAATGCTGCGCGCCAATGGCCGCTTCAACGGCCAACAGATCGTCTCGCCCGCGACCATCGCCGAGCTGCGCAAGGGCGCGGACCCGGCCCAGTTCAGCAAGGCCCCCGGAACCGCCATGCGCGCGGGCTACTCGTACCACAACCAGTGGTGGGTGCCGCATGATGCCGACGGCACTTTGGAAGCCAAGGGACTGATGGGCCAGCACATCCATATCAACCCGGCGGCAGAGCTGGTGGTGGTCAAGCTATCCACACACCCGGTGCCCAACACGGCCTTCACGCACGCGGTGGACCGGCAGGCATTTGCTGCATTGGCTGCAGCGGTCCGGGCGCGGTAGAGGTGAGTAAGGGTTGACCGCCAAAACGCAGAGCCAGGTGGGTGCACCTGCGCTGCGCTGTGATGGACGCGGGGGGTGTTCGATGGTTGGCGTGGGCTGCGGATGTGTACGGACAGTGCCGCACCACATCCCGTCCGTTACTGCACCAGCGTTGCAGTCAGCGTGATCTCTGGCACGGCGGCCAGCGCCTTGGACAGCGGGCAGTTGGCCTTGGCGTCGGCCGCAAGCTTTTGAAACGCCGCATCGTCCAGCCCCGGCACCTTGGCCGTCAGCGTGAGCGCAATGCGGTCGATCACAAAACCGTCGCCATCCTTGGACAAGCGCACGCTGGCCGTGGTGTCCACGGTTTCGGTGGCGATGCCTGCCTTGTCCGCGGCAAACGAGAACGCCATGGTGAAGCAGGCCGCATGCGCCGCACCCACGATCTCTTCGGGGTTGGTGCCTTTGCGGTCATCGCCAAAGCGGCTGGCAAAGCCGTAGGGGTATTTGTTAAGTGCACCGGTCTCGGTGCTGACCTGGCCCTGGCCGGCCTTGCCGGCGCCCTCCCAGTGGACGCTGGCTTTCTTTTCAGACATGGCGTGACTCCTTGTGCATGGGGCATGCAGTGGTGGTGATGGGTAAACGGCCGGGCAAAACCCGGGCCAGAAATCACATCACAGGCACATCGCCCCGGGTGTGGGACAAGGCCGCTTCGTCCTTCACCGACTGCAAGCTGCCCTGCAATCCGGGCGTCGCGCCCGCCCGCACCATCCGGATCGCGTCGAACGGACAGCGCACGGCGCACAGTGCGCACCCCGTGCAACGCGCCGCATCATCCAGCCGAGACCGCTTGGGGCCCCAGGCGGCATCACCTTGCACCTGCAGCGACAGCACATGCGGCGCGCAGACCGCCACACACCAGCCGCAGCCGGTGCAGCGGGCGGTGTCGATGGAGGGCAGCGCTTTGCGGTTTGCAGTCATGCAGTGGTGGCGTATGCAGGGGCCAGAACAACGGCACGGTAGAGGCCCCTGCTGCGCCACAGCTTAGCGGGTCGTATTCGAGTGGTCGAGCGCTGCATGGCAAGCAAACAGGCAGACATCCTTGGGGCTAGCGATACAGTGCGGCCATGCCCCACAGCAGCAACACCCCCGCGGTCATCACTCAGCACCTCATCATCCGCGGCCATGTGCAAGGCGTGGGCTACCGCTGGTCTATGGTGCAAGCCGCACAGCAACGCGGCGTGCAAGGCTGGGTGCGCAACTGCCGCGATGGCAGTGTCGAGGCCCTGATCACCGGTCCCCAAGACGCCGTGCAATCCCTCATTGATTGGGCCCACCAAGGTCCGCCCCACGCTCGGGTGGATGTCGTGGAGGCGCGCATCGTGACGGCGCCATCGGAAACTTCACCGGGGTTTGTGCAGCGCGAAACGGTGTAACCAGCGGGGCTGCCTGCCTTGCTCGCGTAGTTGCAGCCATCGGCCTACCCGCTGCCAAGTCAGGTCGGAGGGACGCCTGCCTAGCCTTACGCTTTAAATCCCGCGCCGCGCCCCATAGGCACAGTACCCCGGCTTGGGGCTCTTCTTCTGCGGGTGCAGCCGACATGTCTCAGGCCGCTTGTCATACACCGTGCACAGCCGCGTCTTCGGGTCGAGAAAATTGCAGTCCCCACTCGCTCGCCGCGCCATCGTGAACACCGCGTTCTTGTGGTTGAAGTGGTCGATCAGCCGCGCCTTTTGCAGCCGCTTGGCAATGTGCCGCAGCTCTTCATGCTCCGCCTCGAACGGGTCCACCAGTTCCAACCGCACCAGGTCTGCCAGCTGCACCTCCAGCGGCATCGTGCAGCAGTTGGCCGCGCAGGTATTGCACAGGCCCGCGCGGTAGCGGGTCCAGGTGTCGAGGCGGTCTACGTTGACGATGGAGATGGGGGAGCGCATGGGAAAAAGTGGAAAGTGACTGGGCTGACAAATACGCCGGCTAGGTCCGCGCCGTCGTTACAGCACCGCTATGCCGATGCCTTTGAGGTAGTCAAAAATGGGATCGTAGAAGGCTGGATCTCGGGTGTGGTCTTCGCTGTCACCGGGCGGCACCACGATGACCATGCCTTGTCGAGCGCGGGTCAGGAGAACGCGATAAGCATTTTTGAGATAGGTCTGACGCTCAGCCTTGTTTATGTTTTGCCATTTGTTGCCCACGAACTGATGATGGCGCCAGCCATTGACGCCGACCCGCAGGTCTGCATCCCACACCACGCAGGCCCAGTCCAGTTCCAGCCCCTGAACTTGAAACTCGGTGGCTACATCTTCCAGGTAGAACGATGAGCGAACATCGGTTCTGTCGTCCAGAAACCAATGCACGGGGTCCACTGGCGAACGTACATTGATGGCGTGAGGTTTTAATCGCTCTGCCTGCGATGAAACCACGATGCCGAAGCGCTCAGTGCCACGCGCTTGTGATTTAAGCCACTGCTTCGCATTCGCGAGATCGCGTGTGATGACGATGGGGTATCGGAGGTGGACTAACTCCAGAACGGCTCTGGCCTGCGTTACGTCGCGGTCCAATAGGTGTTTCACCAATGAAGACACATGTTCCGCTCGAAAGGAGCGCATCGAAATGGCTAGATGCAGGTCTTCATTGAAATACACACCGCGCCGGGACTTCAAGGGCTCTATGGAGTCATTTGCGGCGTACTCACTGTCTGTGAGATGCGGCGATATATGGACGTCCCAATCGTGGTAGTGGCGTTCAATGGAACGGAGCCACTCACTAATGCCTGCTTCGCCAGTGTTGATTTCTTGGCCGCCCCCAACGAGACACACCACCACGGCCCAATCGGTATGCCGGTTCATACAAGAGATCAAAAAGTCAGGTTCTGAGTGATTGAAATCGGCGCGCCCCTTTTTTCTCGCCATGAACTGCGAGGTTTGTTCAAGCGTCCATGCACGCTGCGCCTCGTCGAAGATCACTACATGGTCCGCCGGGGCTCGTTCGTCAACAAGGTAGGCATCGCGAAAGTGGTGAACGTTCTGGATAAATGCCTCAACGGCTTTGCGCGTTTCGCCGACGCGAAGCCGGACGCCCTCGGACTTCTTTCGTGCTACTTCATCACGTGTGAGCGCTTCGCAAAGTATCTTTACCAGCGGACCATTGCCTGAAAGATAGACGCTGTGCAGGTCACTACTAGCTTCCATATGTTTGGTGGCAACGTCGAGACCCACTAGGGTCTTTCCAGCCCCAGGAACGCCTGTAATGAAGCAGATGGCTTTTCGGTTTTGATCCTTGGCACGTTGAATCAACTGACTGACGGCAGTGGATGTGACGGACAGATTTTTGGCACCTGCGTCGCTGCGCGATAAATCGGCCACCGAGTGCTGTCCGTAAAGAGCGGAAGCAGCTTCCACGATGGTGGGGGTTGGCTTATATCGACCAGAAACCCATTGAAGCGGGTCAATGTCCAAACCTTCACCCATCCACAATACTTTTTCAATGCAGCCTTGCAACGAAGACGGTGAAACTTGCACTGGAAGCAAGACGCCATCGTTGTGATGACTGATGGCGACAGCGCTGAATCCGCGATCGGTTTCAGTGGCGATCAGCAACGGCGCAATCGTGATGTTGTGACTGGGTTCGTGAAAGTTTTTCAGGTCCAGTGCGTAGTCCCACACTTGATCCAGTGCGGAACGGTTAAAGGTGGATTCACCCACTTTGAACTCGATGACAAACACAGTGTGTTTGATGATCACGAGTACGTCGATGCGACGGCCCATGCGAGGGACCACAAACTCAAAGAACAAGTGCCCTTGGCTGGCCCACGGTATCAGCTGCTCTTTGAGAACCTTTATCTGCTTAATCCAGGCGTCGCGTTGGCCCAGTTCAATGGCAAATCCGGAATTGCGAGCGATCTCTCCGAGCACAGCGTCAGGAGCGGCGCTCACGAAAGCGCCAAGGCTGGAAGAGTAATAAGCGCGGTCAAGGCTCATGGTGTCGCAGCAGAAGCGCGGTACCAAACACCATGAAAATCGAAAACTGCATTTTCGATTTTCATGGTCGGTAGGACGACGTCAAACGTCGATATTCCCCGCCCGCAATGCATTCGTTTCGATGAAGTCCCGCCGCGGCTCCACCTCATCCCCCATCAGCATGGTGAACACCCGGTCCGCCTCGATCGCATCGTCGATCTGCACGCGCAGCAGGCGGCGCACGTTGGGATCCATGGTGGTTTCCCACAGCTGCTCGGGGTTCATTTCGCCCAGGCCCTTGTAGCGCTGGCGGCTGGTGGTGCGTTCGGCTTCGGTGATGAGCCACTTCATGGCCTGGCGGAAGTCGCCGACCTTTTCTTCCTTTTGCTTCTCGCCTTCGCCGCGCAGGGCCTTGGCGCCCTCGCCCAGCAGGCCGCGGAAGGTTTCGGCGGCTTCGGCAAGGGCGGCGTAGTCGGCGCCATGCACAAAGTCTTGCGTGATGACGCTGCTCTTGATGTTGCCGTGGTGGCGGCGGCTGATGCGCAGCAGGGGCTTGTCGGTGCGTACGTCGAACTCGCCAGCCACTTCGGCGGGAGCGCCGGTGGAGTTCAGTTCGCGCAGTTTGGCTTGCAAGGCCACGGCACTGGCTTCAGCCTCGGCCACGTTGTCGAGCTTGAGGCTCACACCGTCGGCGATGGCGCGCAGGGCTTCAGCGTCCATGAAGTTGGACAGGCGGTGGATCACGCTTTCAGCGACCTGGTGCTTGCGCGCCAGTTCGGCCAAAGTTTCGCCGGCCAGCACTTGGGGGTTGGCGCCGCCGGTGCTCACGCTGGCGTGGTTTAGCGCAATGCGCAGCAAGAAGCCGTCGAGTGCGGGGCCGTCCTTCAGGTACAGCTCTTCCTTGCCAGCCTTGACCTTGTACAGCGGTGGCTGCGCAATGTAGATGTGGCCGCGCTCGACCAGCTCGGGCATCTGGCGGTAGAAGAAGGTGAGCAGCAGGGTGCGGATGTGGGCGCCGTCAACGTCGGCGTCGGTCATGATGATGATGCGGTGGTAGCGCAGCTTGGCCACGTCAAAATCATCGCCACCCGTCGTGCCACCGGCCTTGCCGATGCCGGTGCCCAAAGCGGTGATCAGTGTCAGGATTTCGTTGCTGGTCAGCAGCTTTTCGTAGCGGGCTTTTTCCACGTTCAGGATCTTGCCGCGCAGGGGCAGAATGGCCTGGAATTTGCGGTCGCGGCCCTGCTTGGCAGAGCCACCGGCGGAGTCACCCTCGACGATGTAGATCTCGCACAGGGCGGGGTCTTTTTCCTGGCAGTCGGCCAGTTTGCCGGGCAGGCCCATGCCGTCGAGCACGCCCTTGCGGCGGGTCATTTCGCGGGCCTTGCGGGCAGCTTCGCGGGCGCGGGCGGCTTCGACGATCTTGCCGCAGATGATCTTGGCGTCGGCCGGGCGCTCCTGCAGGTAGTCGGTCAGCAGCTTGCCCACGATGTCTTCCACGGGGGCGCGCACTTCGCTCGACACCAGCTTGTCCTTGGTCTGGCTGCTGAACTTGGGCTCGGGCACCTTCACGCTCAG
>SDXZ01000110.1 GCA_004210805.1 Acidovorax sp. | reverse complement strand
TGCAGGTCGTTTTGCGCCAGGTGGTCGGCCACGCCCGACAGGCGCGTGTGCACGTCGCCACCGCCCAGGTCCTCGGCCGTGACGACCTCGCCCGTGGCGGCCTTGACCAGCGGCGGGCCACCCAAAAAGATGGTGCCCTGGTTCTTGACGATGATGGACTCGTCGCTCATGGCCGGCACATAGGCGCCGCCCGCCGTGCAGCTGCCCATGACCACGGCAATCTGCGAGATGCCCATCGCGCTCATGTTCGCCTGGTTGAAGAAGATGCGGCCGAAATGGTCGCGGTCCGGGAAGACCTCGTCCTGGTTGGGCAGGTTGGCGCCGCCGGAGTCCACCAGGTAGATGCAGGTGAGGTGGTTCTGCTGCGCCACTTCCTGCGCGCGCAGGTGCTTCTTGACGGTGAGCGGGTAGTAGGTGCCGCCTTTCACCGTGGCGTCGTTGCACACGATCATGCAATCCACACCGCTCACGCGGCCGATGCCGGCAATCAGCCCCGAGCTGGGCGCATCGTTGTTGTACATGTTGAGCGCTGCCAGCGGCGCCAGCTCCAGAAACGGCGTGCCCGGGTCCAGCAGCATCTGCACCCGTTCGCGCGGCAGCAGCTTGCCGCGCGCGGTGTGCTTGGCGCGGGCGGCCTCGCCGCCGCCCTGGGCGACCTTGTCGAGCTGGGTGCGCAGGTCGTCCACCAGCGTGCGCATGGCCGCGGCATTGGCCAGGAAGTCCGCCGATCGGGCGTTGAGTTGGGTGTCGAGAATCATGCAGGCTCCGTCGAATGTCGTATGGGTGGTGTGGTGCCACGGGCTGGCCGGTGGCACTGGAGGCCGCGGAGCAGGCCATGCGCGTGCCGCCGTGGAACCGGCTTCGCCGGGCCAGGGGCGGCGTCCCCCTCGGGGGAAGGCGCGAAGCGGCTCAGGGGGGTCATAGGTTCAGGCGGTTGTTTGTTCGGCCAGGCCCAGCTGGTCCTTCATCTCGTCGCGGATCTTGAACTTCTGGATCTTGCCCGTCACCGTCATCGGGAAGCTGGTGACGAAGCGGATGTAGCGCGGCACCTTGTAGTGCGCGATCTGGCCCTTGCAGAAGGCGCGCACGTCGTCCTCGGTCGGTGTGGTGCCGGGCTTGGCGATGATCCAGGCGCACAGTTCTTCGCCGTACTTGGCATCGGGCACGCCCACCACCTGCACGTCCTGCACCTGCGGGTGGCGGTACAAAAACTCTTCGATTTCGCGCGGGTAGATGTTCTCGCCGCCGCGGATCACCATGTCCTTGATACGGCCAACGATGTTCACGTAGCCCTCGTCGTCCATGGTGGCCAGGTCGCCGGTGTGCATCCAGCCTTCGGCGTCGATGGCCTCCCGGGTTTTGGCCTCATCCCCCCAGTAGCCGTGCATCACCGAGTAGCCCCGGGTGCAGAACTCGCCGCGCTGGCCGATGGGCACCACGGCGCCGCTGTCGGGGTCGACGATCTTGACCTCCAGATGCGGCTGCACCTGGCCCACGGTGGAGACGCGTTTGTTCAGCGGCGTATCGGTGCTGCTCTGGCAACTGACCGGGCTGGTCTCGGTCATGCCGTAGGCGATGGTGATTTCGCGCAGATTCATCTGCTCCACCACGCGCTTCATGACCTCGGTGGGGCACGGCGAGCCGGCCATGATGCCGGTGCGCAGGGTGGACAGGTCGAACTCGGCGAACCGCGGGTGGTCCAGCTCGGCGATGAACATGGTGGGCACGCCGTGGAGCCCGGTGCAGCGCTCGTCCTGCACCGTCTGCAGCACGGTGAGCGGGTCGAACCCATCGTTGGGGTAGACGATGGTGGCCCCATGCGTGAAGCACGCCAGGTTGCCCAGCACCATGCCGAAGCAGTGGTACAGCGGCACGGGGATGCACAGGCGGTCTTCGGGGGTGAGCTTCATGCATTCGCCGATGAAGAAGCCGTTGTTCAGGATGTTGCGGTGCGTGAGCGTGGCGCCCTTGGGAAAGCCCGTGGTGCCGCTGGTGAACTGCATGTTGATAGGGTCGGTGGCCTTGAGCGTGGCGGCGATCTGCGCCAGGCGCGCATCCTGCGCATCGCCGCGCGCCAGCAGGTCGGAAAACCGCAGCAGCCCGGGCTCGTCGGCGCCCTCTCCCGCGTCGTCGATCCACACCACGGTGTTCAGGTGCGGCAGCTTCACGGCGCCCAGCTGGCCGGGTTGCTGGTGCTGCCACTCGGGCGCCAGCTCGCGCAGCATGCCCAGGTAGTCGCTGGTCTTGAAGCGCGCCATGCTCACCAGCAGCCGGCAGCCCACTTTATTGAGGGCGTACTCGACCTCGGACGTGCGGTAGGCCGGGTTGATGTTGACCAGCACCAGGCCCACCTGCGCGGTGGCCAACTGCATCAGCACCCATTCGGCGTTGTTGTGCGACCAGATGCCCACGCGGTCGCCCGGCACCAGGCCCTGGCCCAGCAGCGCGCTGGCCAGGCGCTGTGCCTCGGCCTGCAACTGGGCATAGGTGTAGCGGCGGCCCTGGTGCACGCTGACCAGCGCCTCGCGGTCGGGCTGGCGGGCCACCATGTCGGCAAAGAAATCGCCCAGGGTCTGCTCGATGAGCGGGACGCCTGTGGCGCCCTGGGCGTAGCTTTCGGTGAGCATTGCTGCGGCTGCAACGCCGGCAGGGGTCGTCGTCATCGTTTTGTCTCCTTGCGTGGCGCGCCCGCGCAGGGCAGCGGGCGGGCGGCGATCCGTAAGCATAGAAGCGCCTGCCGGGCCCTGGTTGCCACAAAGGTTGCAAATCGTGCCACGCATCGTGCACACTCGTCTGCGTGAAACCCCTTGCCCCAACCCCCCTGCCCGCCTGGCAGGCATTGGCACCCGACACTGCGCCGGCGGTGACGCCCATTGCCTTTGTGCGGGCCATTGTGCTGGCTTATGAACGGCGTGGCATGCGCCCAGACCGCGCGCTGGCGCAGGCACAGATTGCGCCGCAGTGGCTGGCCGACAACAACGCCCGCATCACTGCTTGGCAGATGGAGCGCATTTCAGACGCCGCCATGCAGGAGCTGGACGACGAAGCCCTGGGCTGGTTCAGTCGGCGCCTGCCCTGGGGCAGCTACGGCATGCTGGCGCGCGCGTCCATCAGCTCGCCGCACCTGGGGGTGGCGCTGGCGCGCTGGTGCCGCCACCACGCGCTGCTGGCAGACGACATCGCCCTGCACCTCACCACCGACGGCGGCACCGCCACGCTGCGCATCACCGAGGCGCGCGATCTGGGCCCGCTGCGCGAGTTCTGCCTGGTCTCGGTGCTGCGCAATGCGCATGGCCTGGCCTGCTGGCTGGTGGACTCGCGCATCCCGCTGATTGCGGCGGAGTTTGCGTTTGCCGCCCCACCGCATGCGGATGCCTACGCGGTGCTGTTCCGCGGCCCGGCCGCGTTTGGCGCGGCGCAGACCGCCATCCACTTCGATGCGCGCTACCTCAGCCTGCCGCTGCGGCGCGACGAGCAGGCGCTGCGCCAGATGCTGCAGCACGCCCTTCCGCTCACGGTGCTGCAGTACCGCCGCGACCGCCTGCTGGTGCAGCGCGTGCGCCAGCTGCTGGGCGCGCCTGTGGGGGGGCAGCCGGCCCATGCGCTGGCACAGCACAGTGCCGAATCGCTGGCCGCGCTGCTGCACGTGTCGCCGCGCACGCTGCACCGCCAGCTGAAGGAAGAAGGCGCCACGCTGCAGGGCCTGAAAGACGAGGTGCGCCAAAGCCGCGCGGTGGACCTGCTGCACCGCACCGACCGCCCCATCAAGCAGGTGGCCGAGGCGGCCGGCTTCGTCAACGAAAAGAGCTTTATTCGCGCGTTCCGCGGCTGGACGGGGCATTCGCCCGCGGAGTTCCGTCGACGCTCCCGCGATGCCTGACCGTGGGGCTGCGGCATGGCGGTGCCGGTACCGAAGTCGGCGCGATCTGCACCCTGCGTGGCAGCCGTCCCGATAACCCTGGAAGCAGCGCGCCACTAAACTGAAGTCCACTGTTTGTCTGTCTGCCTGCCTGCCACTGTGGCCGGCCTGCCCCACCCACCATGATCCATCTCTACCATTGCGTCAGCGCCCGCTCCTTCCGCCCCTTGTGGATGCTGGAAGAGCTGCGGCTGCCGTACGTGCTGCACATGCTGCCGTTTCCGCCGCGGGTCCACGCCCGCTGGTTTCTGGAGGAGAACCCGCTGGGCACCGTGCCGCTGCTGGTGCAAGGCCAGGGGCCGCGCCAGGTGCGCATGACCGAGTCCGCCGCCATCTGCCAGTACCTGGCCGCGGCGCATCCGGATGCGGGGCTCGAAGTGCGCCCTGCCGACCCGGCCTTCGGCGCCTTCCTGAACTGGCTGCACCTGGGCGAGGCCACGCTCACCTTTCCGCAAACCCTGGTACTGCGCTACAGCCGCTTCGAGCCGGCGGACCGCAAGCAGCCCCAGGTGGTGGAGGACTACAGCCGCTGGTTCCTGTCGCGCCTGCGCGGCGTGGAGGCTGCCGTGGCGCACCACGAGTACCTGTGCGCGGGCCGCTTCACCGCGGCCGACGTGTCGGTAGGCTACGCGTTGCTGCTGGCCGAGCACCTGGGCCTGGCGCCGCAGTTTGGCGAGGCCACGCAGGCCTATTGGCAACGGCTGCAGCAGCGGCCCGGCTACCAGCGTGCGCTGGCCGCGCAGATCGAGGCGGCCGAAGACCAGGACGTGCCCACCACCGCGGCGCCCGACACGCGGCCCTGACCCTCCATTCGCGCGCGGGCGCCTGCAGCTACTGCGGCGATGCGGCCGGTGCAGCCAATGGCTGCGGCGCGCTGCGCAACAGCGACTGCACGAGCGCCCGAAACTCCGGCGAGTGCCGCAGCACGCTGCCTCCGGCTTCGATGAGGTCGGTGACTTCTTCGTGTGCAATGGAGAACGCCGTAGGCACCTGCAGCAAGCGCCGGCGCGCTACGTCGTCCGGTGCGTCGCGCAGGTTGACCGGGATGACGTGGATCTCCGCGTCGGGCGCGAACGCATCGCTGTCGCCCTTGGAACCTTCGGCCAGCGACTGGCGCCACTGCTGGGTGATGTCGCGCAGAAACTCCTGCGTCTCGCGCGTGGCGCGTGCCCCGGTGCCGAACAGCAGCGAGTCCACCACTTGCATCATGTTGGGCACCTGATCGCTCATGTCGATGTTGACCGACGGATCGCGCTCGGCGTTCACGGTGATCAGCACCAGCTTGCGGATGGTGGCAGGCGGTATGCCCACCTCGCTGAAGGTCTGGCGCAGGCCACCGCCGGCCAAGGCACGGTCCAGCAGGCGCTGTACGCCCAGGTTGTCGGCCAGGCCGCCATCGACCAGGTGGATGTAGGGCTTGCGCTGCGCGTCGGTGTAGCTCAGCTCGTGCGCGCGGTACAGCCGGGCCCGGTAGTCGCCGGCCGCGGCCCGCGCGCCCACGGTGGACGCGGCGCGGTGCGCCGGGCACTGGTCGGCGTAGTTCTTGAGCGTCATGGGGCTGAGCAGCAGCGGCACAGCCGACGAGGACGCCACCGCAAACGACAGCGGCACCTTGCGCAGGTCCGAGCAGATCAGCGAGAACTGCTCCCAGGTGAACTCGAAGCCCGTGCCCAGCGACATGTCGGTGGCGGTGATGAACAGCTGCGGATGGCGCGGGCGCCGCTCCACATCGCCAAAGGTCAGCCCGCCATAGAGGTCGTCGAGCCGCCGCGCCAGCAGGTGCGTGCGGCCCAGCCAGGGCGAGGTCAGGTCCACCAGGTTGCCGGGGCGCAGAGCCTGGGTGATGAGGCTGTTCTGAAAGTTCTGGCGCAGGAATTCGTGCTCAAAGCGCGGCAGCCCGTCGATGCCATGCGCTGCAAAGTACGCGGCCACGATGCTGCCGCCCGACACGCCGGTGACCACATCGGTGGCGTCAAGCAAGGTGGTGTCCTTGCCGTTCCACTGAAAGCGGGTCTGCTGCATCTCCGTCAGCACGCCAAAGCCGAAGGCCGCCGCACGGGCACCGCCGCCAGAGAGCGTGACGGCCACCAGGATGGTCGGGTCGCGCTCGGACTTGCGCACGGGGATGTTCTGGTCCTCGGGCGGCAGTGGCTCGTTGACCCAGGGGCGTACCGAGGAGCAGCCCATGAGCATGCTCAACGCTGCGAGCGCAGCGCCATGCTTCAACCACCGGGGCAAGGTCCTGCTGCGCGTCGAGATGGGCTTGGGCATGGCGCGTCCTATGGTGGAGAAAGTCAGCAGCCCAGCAGCGCTGGCAACTCGGCCATGCTGCGAAACACCTGCGTGGCGCCCGCGGCGAGCAGGGCCTCGCCGTCGTCCAGCGGCGCGTAGGCAAACACCGTGGCGCCCGCTGCCACGCCCGCCGTGACGCCCGTCACCGTGTCTTCCACCACCGCACAGCGCAGCGGCTCGGCCTGAAGTGCCGCAGCCGCTGCCAGGTAGACGTCGGGCGCGGGCTTGGTGCGCGGCATCTCGTGGCCGCTGAAGATGCGGCCTTCAAAAAATGGCGTGAGCCCCACCTTGGCCAGCTGCATCTCCACCTTGTGCCGGTCGGCCCCCGAGGCACAGGCAATGCGCCCGCCGTGGTGCGCGTGCACCCGCTCGATGGTGCCGTGGATGTGTTCGATGGCCGTGAGGCGCTGGTCGAGCTCGGTGTTGCGCCGCGCATAGAAGTCGGCCATCCACGCATCGGTGAGCGGCCGGCCGGTGTGGGCCTCGATGCGCGCCGCCTCGCTGCGCACCGTCTTGCCGATGAAGATGCGCATGCACTCCTCGGACGACAGCGCCCACCCGGCCTCGGCCAGCATGTCGCGCAGCACGCCGTTGGTGATGGGTTCGCTGTCGACCAGCACGCCGTCGCAGTCAAACAGGATTGCTTCAAATTTCATAGCTAATGGCGCTTATCCAGCAAGCGCTAGGGGTTGATTTGATCAAAAATTCTGTGCTGCGGTGCATCCACGGCGGGTCACCCACTGCCGCAAGGCCTGCCGTACGCTGCGCCTTTCGGCCACCGGGGGCACCGGCTTTGCGGGCTCCACAGTCCTCGTTTTGGCAAGGGAGGTGCGAACGGTTCAGGCGGGGCCTCCGCGCACATCGCCACCCACATAAAACCAGCGGCCCTGCTCGCGCACGAACCGGCTGGTTTCGTGCAGCCGCACGGCACGCCCGCCCACGCGGTAGCGCGCCACAAACTCCACTTCGGCCCGGTCGTCGCCCGTGGCGCGGTGACTGCGCACGTCCAGGCCCAGCCACCGGGCGCCGGGCTCGAAGTCCAGCGCCGGCGGGCGGGTGCTGGTGTGCCAGGTGGCCTGCAGATAGTCGCTGCGCTCGGCCACGAAAGCGGTGTAGCGCGACCGCATCAGGCTTTCGGCGTCGGGCGCGGGCGTGGACTCCCAGTGGTCCAGGTAGCGCCCGCAGCAGTCGGCATAGCGCAAGGCAGCAGCTGCCTTTGCGCCCTTGCCGGCCGCAAGCGCGGTCCGCCCGCAGGGGCAGGGATCGGTCTTCTTCAAAGACATGGACGTGGACGTGTGTCGGAAGCGCAGTGGTACAGCTTCATTTCAGCGCACCAAACACCTTCTTGGCGATGGCGCTGCCTGCGCTCGCCGGATCCTGACGAATGCGGCGCTCTTCCTCGCTAATCATGTAGTACAGGCCGTCCAGGGTCTTGCCGGTCACGTACTGCGCGAGGTTCGACTCTTCGGGCTTGAGCAGGCCAAAGCCTGCTGCCTTGCCGGCGAACGCGTTGTACTTATGCGTGAGGCCGACCTTTTCGGTGGCCTGGTTGACCACGGGCAAAAAACGTTCGGACAGCGGTGCGCGGGTCTTGTCGGCAAAGAACAGGGTGACCGAGGTGCTGCCGCCCGTGAGGATGTTCTTGGCGTCGGTCACGGTCATCTTCTGCACCGCGCTCACCAGCAAGTCTTTGCCCAACGGCACGGCGGCCTCGGCTGCGCGGTTGATGGAGGTGACCAGCTCATCGATGCGCCGGCCCTGGCCGAGGGACTTCATCACTTTGGCTGCGTCTTCCAAATATCCGGGCAGACCGATGCGGACCTTGGGATTGCCCAGAAAGCCGTCGGGCCGGCCCAGCAGTGCCACCGCCGCCTGGGCGCCCTGCCCTAGCGCGGCCTTGAGGCCGCTGGACGCATCCGCGCTGCTGAGGTCCCCGAGTGACAGGGCCAGCACCCGCTGGTGGGCGGCCAGCAGCACAAGCCCGCCCAGGGCGCCCGCAGTGGCGTGGTGAAACTGGCGACGCTGCATGGGAACGGATCTTTCTTGGTGGGTTGTGTAGGAAGCACGGCCATGCCGACGGCCGTGGTCGACACAGCCCGCGCATGGCGCGGCGCAGGTGCCGATTTTCGCCCACCCGCGCGACCCATCCCGACTACGATCCGGCAGCCCGTTCAATCAACAAGGAGTCGGTCATGTGGACAACAGTCGTGCCGTGGTGGGAGTTCGTCGTGCGCGGCGTGGTGGTGTATGTGTTTTTGCTGGTGTTTCTGCGCCTGACAGGCAAGCGGCAGACCGGCCAGTTCGCGCCGTTCGACCTGGTGCTGCTGCTGATCCTGTCGAACGCGGTGCAGAACTCGATGAACGCGGGCGACAACTCGCTGGTGGGCGGGCTCATCTCAGCCGCCACGCTTGTCGTTTGCCATGTGCTGCTGGCACAGCTCACGTTTCGCTTCGCGCGGATCGAGCGCCTGATAGACGGCACGCCCCAGGTGCTGGTGTGCGACGGCCAGGTGGACACCGCGCTCATGCGGCAGGAGCTGCTGTCCACCGAAGACCTCAACGCCGCGCTGCGGGCCGGCGGGTGCCTGCACCTGCACGAGGTGGAACGCGCCACCATCGAAACCAACGGTCAGATCACCGTGGTGCTGCAGCGGCGCCACAGCGCGGGATAGGGCCTCAGGAAGCTTCGCGGAGCTACGCCAGCGCGCGCTGGATGATGATCTTCTGCACGTCGCTCGTGCCTTCATAGATCTGGCACACGCGCACGTCGCGGTAGATGCGTTCCACCGGGAAGTCGTTGACCACACCGTAGCCGCCCAGGGTCTGGATGGCGGCGCTGCACACGCGCTCGGCCATCTCGCTGGCGAAGAGCTTGGCCATGGCGGCTTCTTTCAGGCAGGGCTTGCCGGCGTCGCGCAGCGCTGCGGCGTGCCAGATGAGCTGGCGGGCGGCCTCAATCTGCGTGGCGCAGTCGGCCAGCCTGAAACCCACGGCCTGGTGGTTGAAGATGGCGGTGCCGAAGCTCTCGCGCTCCTTCGAATACGCGAGCGCCACGTCGAAGGCGCTGCGCGCCATGCCCACGCTTTGGGCGGCGATGCCGATGCGGCCGCCTTCGAGCGCACCCAGGGCGATCTTGTAGCCCTCGCCCTCGGCGCCGATGAGGTTCTCGGCCGGGACGCGGCAGTTGTCGAAGTTGATCTGCGCGGTGTCGCTGGAATGCTGCCCCAGCTTGTCTTCGAGCCGCGCCACCACATAGCCCGGCGCGTTGGTGGGCACGAGGAAGGCGCTCATGCCCTTCTTGCCCGCGCCCTTGTCGGTGACGGCGATGACGATGGCCACATGGCCGTTCTTGCCGCTGGTGATGAACTGCTTGACGCCGTTGATGACGTATTCATCGCCCTGCTTCACCGCCGTGGTCCGCAGTGCGGACGCGTCGGAGCCCACATGCGGCTCGGTCAGGCAGAAGGCGCCCAGCATCTCGCCGCGGGCCAGCGGCGTGAGCCAGTCGCGCTTTTGCTGGGCGTTGCCGTAGCGCAGGAGGATGGCGTTGACGGGGCAGTTGGTCACGCTAATGGCGGTGCTGGTGCCGCCGTCGCCGGCGGCGATCTCTTCGAGCACCAGCGCGAGCGTGAGGTAGTCGAGATCAGCGCCGCCGAACTCCTCGGGCACGCAGATGCCGTAGGCGCCCAGGGCAGCCAGGCCCTGGTGCACGTCGTGGGGAAAGTGGTGCTCTTTGTCCCACCGGGCGGCGTGGGGCCAGATCTGTTCTTGGGCAAAGTCGCGCACCGCGTCGCGGATCATTTCCTGGTCTTGGGTCAGCAGCATCGGGGTTGTCTCCGGAAGTCGTTGTGTTCGGTCGAAAGAATTACCAGTGGGCGGCGCGGCGGCCGTCGTGGTGCAGCAGGCGGCCCTTGTCGGCGGCCGTGACGCTCGCCACGGTGGCGCGCAGGCCGCGCACGCTGTCTTGCACCGTGAGCGCTGCGCCTTCGCCGCCCATGTCGGTCTGCACCCAGCCGGGGTCGATGGTGATGAGGGTGGCGTCGGGGTAGTCGTGCTGCGCGGCGGCCACGGCCATGTTGAGCGCGGCCTTGCTGGTGCGGTACAGCCACGAACCGCTGTTGGGCACGCTTCCGATCTGCGACATGGACGACGACAGGAATGCGAACACCCCACCCGCGTCGGCCACCAGGGGCGCCACCTGCGGGATGGTTTGCATGGCGCCCAGCACGTTGGCGTGCATGACGGCGTCGAAGTCTTCCTGCGTGGGCGGCGTGGTGGCATTGGGGCGGCGGATAACGCCGGCCACGTACCAGGCCAGGTCGATCTTCTCGCCGTCGAGCTGCCAAGCCAGGCCGCTCACGCTCGCAGGTTTGGCCACGTCTATGACCAGCACCTCGGCACCAAGGGCCTGTACACGCTCGCGTCCCGCGTCGTCGCGCACGGTGGCGATCACGCGGCGGCCCGCGTCGGTGTACTGGCGCACCAGCTCCAGCCCGATGCCGCGCGACGCGCCGATGATGAGGATGGACTTCATTTTCAAGGCCTTTCAGGGCTCTACCGCTTGATGGACAAGCGCGAGAAGCTATTAAATTAATAGCAACGCAGATGCCGCGTTGTGCAACCCGAGTTGTGCAACCAGCGTTCTACAGGTGGACGGCGAATTCGAAGTAGCCCGACCACGTGGGGTCGAAGCGCGTGGTCAGCTCCAACGAGGCGGCTTCGTCGCGCAGCAGCAGTGGGGCCAGCGCCTGGCGTGCCATCTGGGTGTCGCCCACGTAGTACACGGCCTTGCGGCGCCCGGCGCGGGTCATGGTGTAGGCCAGGATGCCCAACTGCGGCAGCTCGAGCAAGGTGGCGGCCTGGTCTTGCAAGGCCTGCACGGCGGCCAGCTCGTCGCGGTTTTCGACGGCCAGGTCCAGCTCGAACGCATAGGCCAGGTCGGCCCGCATGGCGATGGGCTGCGCGCTGCGGTTGACCATGACGATGGCGGTGTCGGCGGGGTCGTCTTCGCTATCGCTATTGCCTCCCCCTCCCTCCTCTCCGCTGCCCTCGGTGCCTGGGCCGAAGGCGAGTGTCATCCCGGCCCAGTCGTGCTCGCCCTGGGGGAACTCGCCCGTGCGGCCCAGCGTGTCGGTCCAGTGGCGGTCGAACACGGCTGGCAGCTGGCTGAGCGGGGTCCACTGCGCGTCGGGGTCTTGCGCAACCTCCACGAAGTCCACCGCGCCCACCTTCACCGCAAAGTCGTACTCCCCCAGCACATGGTCGAGCATGATGAACGCCATGTTGCGCGCGTGGTCCTGGCAGTCGCTCGGGATCTCGCGGCCGAATCGGATCTCCAGCGCGGCCTGGCCGTCATCGCGGCCGCAGGCCACCAGCACGTCGGACGTCTCGAGTTCGAAGCCGTCCATGCCGATGGGAAAGTCGGGCTGGGTGGTGCGTTCGCGGAACGCGCGCAGACGGTAGTGCGCCAGTGCGGGCGCTGCGGCCACCAGCTGCATGAGCAGTGGAAAGTTGGCGACGCTGCCATGCGCAGTGGCGATGAGGTCCACCACGGCGTCATCGTCGCCGCCGGACATCTCGAGCGCCAGGCCTTCCAGGTGGCGCTCGAGAATGGTGTTGGCCGCTTCCACGCGGTCGCGCAGCGGCAGCGCCTGCAGCGTGGGCTGCGCGGCGCTGAACTCTGCCCAGAACGCGGCGATCTCTGGCGATGCGGGCGCCGCCATCAGACCAGTTCCAGCGCCACGGCCGTGGCCTCGCCGCCGCCGATGCACAGCGTGGCCACCCCCTTGGTCAGGCCGCGGGCCTTCAGCGCGTACATCAGCGTGACCATGATGCGCGCGCCGCTCGCGCCGATGGGGTGGCCCAGGGCGCAAGCGCCGCCGTTCACGTTGACCTTGTCGTGCGGCAGGCTGAGCTCTTTCATCAGCGCCATGGGCACCACGGCGAAGGCTTCGTTGATCTCCCACAGCTGCACGTCGCCGACCTGCCAGCCCGCCTTGGCCAGCGCCTTCTGCGTGGCGCCCAGCGGTGCGGTGGCAAACCATTCGGGCTCTTGCGCGTGGGTGGCGTGGCTCACGATGCGGGCCAGGGGCGTGGCGCCGAGCTTCTTCGCCGTGGACTCGCGCATCATCACCAGCGCGGCAGCGCCGTCGTTGATGCTGGAGCTGGACGCGGCGGTGATGGTGCCATCCTTCTTGAACGCGGGCTTCAAGGTGGCGATCTTCTCGAGCTTGACCTTGCCCGGGCCCTCGTCGGTCGACACCACGGTCTCGCCCGCACGGGTCTTGACGGTCACAGGCGCGATCTCGGCCGCGAACGCGCCGGACTCGGTGGCAGCCTTGGCGCGCTGCACGCTGGCGGTGGCAAAGGCGTCCTGCTGCTCGCGGGTGAACTGGTACTTGGCGGCGCAGTCTTCGCCAAACGTGCCCATGGAGCGGCCGGCCTCATAGGCGTCTTCCAGGCCGTCGAGCATCATGTGGTCGAAGATGCGGTCGTGGCCCAGGCGGTAGCCGCCACGGCCCTTTTGCAGCAGGTAGGGCGCGTTGGTCATGCTCTCCATGCCGCCAGCCATCCAACGCTTCGATTCATCCACC
>SDXZ01000317.1 GCA_004210805.1 Acidovorax sp. | reverse complement strand
CACCACCGACATCGCCACCAAGGGCGGCCAGTTCGACGTGATGACCATCGGCATGTACGAGGCGCCCATCTGGGGCAAGAAGGGCTGGCTGCAGGAGCTCAAAACCGACGCCGCCTACGACGTGGACGACCTGCTGCCCGCCGTGCGGGGCGGCCTGTCCATCGACGGCAAGCTGTTCGCCGCGCCGTTCTACGGCGAAAGCTCCATGCTCATGTACCGCAAGGACTTGGCCGACAAGGCCGGCGTGCAGGTGCCCGAGCGTCCCACCTGGCCGCAGATCAAGGACCTGGCCGCCAAGATGCACGACCCCAAGAACGGCGTGTACGGCATCTGCCTGCGCGGCAAGCCGGGCTGGGGCGACAACATGGCGTTCTTGACCACGCTGGTCAACACCTTCGGCGGCCAGTGGTTCGACATGCAGTGGAAGCCGCAGCTCGAATCCAAGCCCTGGAAGGACGCAATCACCTTCTACGTCGACCTGCTCAAGAACTACGGCCCACCCGGCTCGTCGGCCAACAGCTTCAACGAGATCCTGGCGCTGACCAACTCCGGCAAGTGCGGCATGTGGGTGGACGCGACCATCGCGGCATCGTTCGTGAGCGACCCCAAGCAGTCCAAGGTGGCCGACCAGATGGCCTTTGCCCAGGCGCCCACCATGAACACGCCCAAGGGCGCCAACTGGCTGTGGTCGTGGAACCTGGCCATCCCCGCCGGTTCGAAAAAGGTCGACGCCGCGCAGAAGTTCATCACCTGGTCCACCAGCAAGGACTACATCCAGCTGGTCGCCAAGACCAACGGCTGGGCCAACGTGCCCACCGGCACGCGCAAGAGCACCTACGCATCGCCTGAATTCCAGAAGGCTGCCCGCTTTGCGGCGGCAGAGAAGGTCGCCATCGACTCGGCCAACCCGACCGATTCGACCCTGCCCAAGAGCCCGTACGTGGGCGTGCAGTTCGCGGCGATTCCCGAGTTCCAGGCCATCGGCATCGCGGTGGGGCAGCAGATGAGCGCGGCACTGGCCGGCAAGACCACGGTGGATGCGGCGCTGAAGGCCAGCCAGGTGTCGGCTGACCGTGAGATGAAAAAGGGCGGCTACTACAAGTAGGGGGTCAGGTCAGGTCGGGTCGCTGCGCGGCCCGGCCCAACCTGGGTAGCTTCAGTATTCAAGGCGGTGGCTGTTCGCGCTCTGCACGTTGAGCCACCGCGCCTTTTTCCTCCGTTCGCCCTGAGCCTGTCGAAAGGCTGTTCGCTCAACACGCCCCGGCTTCGACGGGCTCAGCCCGAACGGTTTGTGGACGTGGTGCTTTCTCGACCTATGCGTTGGGGAGTTCGCGAATCTTCTCCGCAACGGGTTGTGGAGTTGTGAGTTTTGCAACCCATCGCCTGCGCCCACCAGGTGCCATCTTTGTTGCTTTGACGGACTTTCCATGAACCGCCGCCTGCTCCCCCGTCTGCTGCTCACGCCAGCCATGGCCACGCTCTTCCTGTGGATGATCGTGCCGCTGGTGATGACGATCTACTTCTCGCTCATCCGGTACAACCTCATGCAGCCCGACCAGACGGGCTTTGCGGGCCTTTCGAATTTCGAGTACTTCGTCACCGACCCATCGTTCGGCGCGGCAGTGGTCAACACCATCTTGCTGCTGGGCAGTGTGATCCTCATCACGGTGTTCTTCGGCGTGGCGATTGCGCTGCTCATCAACGATCCGTTTCCGGGCCGGGGCATCGTGCGGGTGCTGCTGATATCGCCGTTCTTCGTCATGCCCACGGTCAATGCGCTGATGTGGAAGAACATGATGATGAACCCCATCTACGGTGTGCTCGCGCAGGTGTGGATCTTCTTCGGCGCGGCGCCGGTGGACTGGCTCACCGACCACCCGCTGTTCTCGGTCATCGTCATGGTGTCGTGGCAATGGCTGCCGTTCGCCACGCTGATCTTCATGACGGCGCTGCAGAGCATGAACCACGAGCAGCTGGAAGCCTCGCGCATGGACGGCGCCAACTACCTGCAGCAGCTGCGCTACCTGTACGTGCCGCACCTGGGCCGCTCGGTGGCTGTGGTGGTCATGATCGAACTCATCTTTTTGCTCAGCATCTTTGCCGAGATCTACACGACCACGGCCGGCGGGCCGGGCGATGCGAGCACCAACGTCACCTTCCTGATCTTCAAGCAGGCGTTGCTCAACTTTGACGCGGGCGTGGCCTCGGCGGGCGCGCTGTTCGCGGTCGTGCTGGCCAACATCGCAGCGGTGTTTTTGATCCGCATGGTCGGCAAGAACCTCGACAAATAAGACCAGAGGCAACGCACATGACTGCAACCACCACACGACGCCGTTCCAACTTTCCGCTGGGCCTGCTGGCCCTGCGCACCGCTGCCGCCTGGGGCGTGGCGCTGCTGCTGTTCTTTCCGCTGGGGTGGCTGTTCCTCACGGCCTTCAAGACCGAGCTGCAGGCCATCGCGGTGCCGCCGCTGTTCGTCTTCACGCCCACGCTCGAGAATTTTCATGAAGTGCAAGAGCGCAGCGACTACCTGCTGTACGCCAAGAACTCGGTCATCACCAGCGTGCTGTCCACCCTGGTGGGGCTGATGCTGGCCGCGCCCGCGGCGTATGCCATGGCCTTCTTCAAGGGCAAGCACACCAAGGACATCCTCATGTGGATGCTGTCGACCAAGATGATGCCCGCCGTGGGCGCGCTGGTGCCCATCTACGTGCTGGCGCAAAAGAGCCACCTGCTCGACACGCAGCTCGCGCTGATCATCGTGTTCGCGCTGTCGAACCTGCCCATCATGGTCTGGATGCTGTACTCGCACTTCAAGGACATCCCGCACGAGATCCTGGAGGCCGCGCGCATGGACGGCGCCACGCTGTGGCAAGAGGTGCGCCTGGTGCTGCTGCC
>SDXZ01000109.1 GCA_004210805.1 Acidovorax sp. | reverse complement strand
ACTTGTGGATGTAGGGCCCCACCGCCATGTCTGCTGTCTTCAATTTCACTTTCGTCCCGTGGTTTCGCTCGGTGGCGCCCTACATCCACAAGTTTCGCCACCAGACGTTTGTGATCGGGCTCACGGGCGAAGGCATTGCGGCGGGCAAGCTGCACAACATCGCGCAGGACTTGGCGCTGATCCAGGCCATGGGCGTGCGCATCGTGCTGGTGCACGGTTTTCGGCCGCAGGTGAACGAGCAGCTGGCGGCCAAAGGACACGCGGCCAAGTATTCGCACGGCATCCGCATCACCGATTCGGTGGCGCTTGACTGCGCGCAGGAGGCCGCAGGCCAGCTGCGCTACGAAATCGAGGCCGCCTTCAGCCAGGGCCTGCCCAACACGCCCATGGCGGGCGCCACGGTGCGCGTGATCTCGGGCAACTTCCTCACCGCGCGGCCCGTGGGCATCGTGGACGGGGTGGATTTTCAGCACTCGGGCCTGGTGCGCAAGGTGGATGTGGCGGGCATCCAGCGCACGCTGGACATGGGCGCGCTGGTGCTGCTGTCGCCGTTTGGTTTTTCGCCGACAGGCGAGGCCTTCAACCTGAGCATGGAAGAAGTCGCGACCAGCGTGGCCATCGAAATGCGGGCCGACAAACTGATCTTTTTGACCGAGGTGCCCGGCATCCGCATGGATCCTGATGCGCCCGAGAGCGACGACAACCCCATCGACACCGAGCTGCCGCTGGCTGCCGCGCAAGCGCTGCTGGCCACGCTGCCCACGGCGCAGACGCCCACCGACACCGGCTTTTACCTGCAGCACTGCGTGAAAGCCTGCAAGGCCGGCGTGGAGCGCAGCCACATCCTGCCGTTTGCGGTGGACGGGTCGCTGCTGCTGGAGGTGTATGTGCACGACGGCATCGGCACCATGGTCATCGACGAAAAGCTGGAAGAACTGCGCGAAGCCACTATTGACGACGTGGGCGGCATCCTGCAGCTGATCGAACCGTTCGAGAAAGACGGTACGCTGGTCAAGCGCGACCGCACCGAAATCGAGCGCGACATCGCCACCTACACCATCATCGAACACGACGGCGTGATCTTTGGCTGCGCGGCGCTGTACCCCTACCCCGAGGCCAAGACGGCCGAGATGGCCGCGGTCACCGTGTCGCCGCAGAGCCAGGGCACGGGCGACGGCGAAAAGCTGCTCAAGCGCATTGAGCAACGCGCACGCGCCGCGGGGCTCGACAGCATCTTCGTGCTGACCACCCGCACGATGCATTGGTTCATCAAACGCGGCTTTCAGGTCGTGGACCCCGAATGGCTGCCCGATGCGCGCAAGCGCAAGTACAACTGGGACCGGCGCAGCCAGGTGTTGGTGAAGAAGCTCTGAGCATCGGTGCGCAGCCCGGTCCAGCGTCCTGTTTGTCCTCCAACCCTGGTGATCGTCGATGAACAGCTTTGATGCCGATACCCTGCTGACCCGTTGCCGCGCGCTGGCGCCGGCGCGCACCGCCATCGTCCACGCAGTCAGCGCCAATGTGCTGCAAGCTGCGCAGGAGGCCTGCGAGGCCGGGCTGATCACGCCGGTGCTGGTGGGACCGGCCGCACGCACCCGCGAGGCAGCGCACGCGGCCAGTGTGGACATCTCGGCCTGGGAACTGGTGGACGCAGAACACAGCCACGATGCTGCCACGAAGGCGGTGGCGCTGGCCGCCACACGCGAGGTCGGCGCGCTGATGAAAGGCTCGCTGCACTCCGATGAGCTGATGGCCGCAGTGGTGAAAAGCGACGCCGGCCTGCGCACCGAGCGGCGCATCTCTCACGCCTACCTGATGGACCAGGAGTGCTACTCCAAGGCGTTCATCATCACCGACGCCGCAGTGAACATTGCGCCCGACCTGGCCACCAAGGCCGACATCGTGCAGAACGCTGTCGATCTGTGGCATGCGCTGTTCGGCGCCGACATCCTGCCCAAGGTGGCGGTGCTGGCGGCGGTGGAAACGGTCAACCCCAAAATGATCGCCACGCTCGATGCTGCCGCCCTGTGCAAGATGGCCGACCGCGGCCAGATCACCGGTTGCCTGATCGACGGCCCGCTCGCCTTCGACAACGCGATCAGCGTGGAAGCAGCCCGCACCAAGGGCATCGTCTCGGAGGTCGCCGGCAATGCCGACATCCTGGTCGTGCCCGACATTGAGGCGGGCAACATGCTGGCCAAGCAACTCGTCTTCCTCAGTGGGGCGGAGGCCGCCGGCATCGTGCTGGGTGCGCGCGTGCCCATCATCCTGACCAGCCGCGCTGACAGCCAACGGGCACGGCTGTTGTCCTGCGCCGTCGCACTGTTGCTGGCCCATGCCCGAAGCCAGGGCCTGATCAAATGACCACGCCCGTGCTGCTGGTGCTGAACGTCGGTTCGTCCAGCATCAAGTTCCAGGTATTCGAGCGGGAGTCGCTCGCCGTGCTGATGGCGGGCAAGGTGACCGGCATCGGCACCAGCGCGCAGTTGACGGCCGCACTGGCTGCGGCGGACGACCCGCTGCGCACCCCCTTGCCTGCGGCCGACCACAACACCGCCATGGCGGCCGTGATGAAGCTGATCGACCAGCACGACGACGGATGGCGTTTGGCGGCCGTGGTGCACAGGGTGGTGCATGGCGGGGCAGGATTCCGCGAGCCGGTTGTCGTGACGCCAGAGATCGTCGCCCAACTGCAGGCCCTCGCCCCGCTGGCGCCGCTGCACCAGCCGCACAACCTGGCCGGCATTGCCGCATCACAGCGTCTTGCCAGCCATGCGCTGGACATCGCCTGTTTCGACACGGCGTTTCATGCACCGGTGGACCCGCTGTTCCAGACTTTCGCCCTGCCCCAGGCCCTGCGTGCCCAAGGCGTGCGCCGCTACGGCTTCCATGGCCTCTCGTACGAATGGCTGGCCCATGAGATCGCCCGCACTCACCCCGACCTGCGGCAGGCCCGGGTAGTGGCTGCACACCTGGGCAACGGTGCCAGCCTGTGCGCCATGCACGGCGGCCGCAGTGTCGACACCACCATGGGCATGACCGCGCTCGATGGCCTGCCCATGGGCACGCGCAGCGGCGCGGTTGATGCCGGGGCCGTCATCTACCTGCAGCGCGAACTCGGTCTCGACACAGCGCAGGTCGAACACCTGCTGTACCAGGATTCGGGCCTTAAAGGCCTGTCTGGCGTCAGCAGCGACATGCAGACCCTGCTGGCCAGCACCGACCCACAGGCGGCGTTTGCCGTCGACTACTTCACACTGAAAGTGGCGCAGTACACGGCCATGCTGGCCGTCTCCATGGGCGGGCTCGATGCCCTGGTGTTCACCGGCGGGATCGGCGAGAACGCCCAGCCGGTGCGCGAAGCGGTCCTGAGGCGCCTGCAAATGCTGGGTGCTTTCCAAACCCTGGTCATCCCGGCCAACGAAGAGAAGATGATGGCGATCCACGCCCAGCGTTTACTGGCAACCCTCTGAGTCGCTCCGCGCCTTCCCCCCGGAGGGGCGACGCCCTCAGCGCAGGGGCACGGGCCTTGGCCGCGCCAGTTTCATGGGGCGCGAGCAAAACCCAGCGCTGTGGCCCCCCTACACAGTCAGCGCCCATTGGGCCACCAGCGCGCCAATCTCCGCCATCGCGGCTTCGCGCTGCTCGGGGGGCGCCTCTCCACCGGTCAGGTAGCAGCTCACCACGACGGGTTTGCGCCCGTGCGGCCAGAACACGCCCGCATCATTGCTGGTGCCGCGCGATGCGGTGCCGGTCTTCTCACCCGCCTTCCAGCCCTCGGGCAGGCGCGCGCGCAGGCGCCTGTCGCCCGTTTTGTTGGCCAGCAGCCAACCCTGAAGCTTTTCGCGCGAGGCCGGCGACAGCGCGTCGCCCAGCGCCAGGGCCTGGATGCAGTGCACCATGGCCTGAGGCGTGGTGGTGTCGCGCGGGTCGCCGGGCTTGGCTTCGTTGAGCGCGGGCTCGTTGCGGTCCAGTCGGGTGATGCTGTCGCCCAGCGAGCGCACATAGGCCGTGAGCGCCGCAGGGCCGCCATTGCTGGCCAGCAGCAAGTTGGCGGCGGTGTTATCGCTCAGGGTCATGGTGCCCGCGCAAAGTTCTTCCACCGTGAGGCCGGCGCCGTCCGCATGCGGCTCGGTCACGGGTGAGTAAGTCACCAGATCCTTCTTGGCGTAGGTGATGCGGCGGTCCAGCTTGTCCTGGCCCTGGTCAACGCGGCGCAGGGTCTGCGCGGCGAGCAGAAGCTTGAAGGTACTGGCCATGGGAAAGCGCTCGCCACCCCGGTGCGCGATCTGCCGGCCGGTGTGCGTGTCCAGCACGGCCACACCGACGCGACCGCCCACACTGGCTTCGATGCGGGCCAGGGCTTCCAGCCAGCCGGTGTCGGCCAGGGCAGCAGCCCCACTGTTTTTCTGCGGGCTGGTCTGCGCCATCGAGGCGAGAGGGATCAGGCCAAGCGCGGCCACGAAGTTGCGTCGGAACATGAATTACCTTTGTGGATGAACAGAATGGACGCAACGATACCGACCGAACGGCCAACGCACCATCGACAATAATCAACCCTAGACCCAAGAAAAACTAGGCCCTCATGCACTTGCCGCTCAACGCCCTGCGCGCCTTCGAGGCCTCGGCCCGCCACCTCAACCTCACCCGCGCAGCCGCAGAGCTGCACGTGACGCAGACCGCCGTGAGCCAGCACATCCGCAAGCTCGAAGACCGCCTGGGCAAGCCGCTGTTTCGCCGCCTGCCACGCGGGCTGGCGTTGACGGACGAGGGGCAAGCTCTGCTGCCGGTGTTGGTGGAATCTTTTGCCAACATCGCCCGCGCGCTCGAAAAACTGGGCGACACCCGCCCGCGCGAGGTGCTGACCGTGGGCGCGGTGGGCACCTTTGCCGTGGGCTGGCTGCTGCCGCGGCTGCGCGACTTTCAAGCCGCCTGCCCGTTTGTGGACCTGCGCCTGCTCACACACAACAACCGCGTGGACATGGCGGGCGAAGGCCTGGACCTGGCGATCCGCTTCGGAGACGGCGCATGGCATGGCACGCACGCCGAGCGCATCATGGACGCGCCGATGTCAGTGATGTGCTCGCCCGGGTTGGCCCATGGGCTGCGCACCGCTGCCGACCTGGCCCGACGGCCGCTGCTACGCAGCTACCGCACAGACGAGTGGTCCGCCTGGTTCGATGCCGCCGGCGCGCCCTGCCCCGTGGTACGCGGCGCGGTGTTCGACTCATCGCTCACCCTGGCCGAGGCTGCAGCCCAGGGCGCTGGCATGGCACTGCTGCCAGTGCGCATGTTTGCACGCGAATTGCGCCAGGGCCGCCTGGTGCAGCCGTTCGCACAGCAGCTGCACCGCGGCGCGTACTGGCTCACGCGGCTACAGTCACGCCCGGTGACGGCGGCCATGCACGCCTTTCACGGTTGGCTCGCCACGGCGCAGATTATGGAACAAAAACAGCCTCCAGCGCCCTACACATAAGCGTTCGCAGCTATTAATATTGAAGCAATCAAGTCCTGCGCCGCTGCACCGCCATGCCCAGCGCCCCGGCCATGCATCCCAGCAGCAGCAGGGCCCAGGGGGACAGCGCGGGGATCGCTTGGGGGGCGGCGGCGGCAAGCGGCATCACCGGGTCGGCGATCACGCCGGGCGCAGCATCGTCGTCGCCAAGCTGGTTATCGGTCACGTCAAAGCCCACGATGGTGCTGCCCAGGCCCACGCTCGCAGGCACGATGAACTGGCCGCTGCCGGTGCGCTTGACGAAGTCCGCCACCGGCTGCGGCCATGTCGTGGTCACGCGCACGGTGGCACCCGCGTCGCAGCCGATCAGCCTGAAGCGGAACGCGCCCTGCGGCGCCGCCCGGCCAGGGGGCGGCGTGGCGGCCTCGAAGGCGGTGGCGGCTGGATCGAACTGGCACAGCGCCCCGCCATCGTTGCCAATGCTAGCGCTGGCCGGCCCGCCCGCGCCGCTGGCGGGCACGGTGGTGCCAGTGAACGTTTTGAGCAGTGCGGCTATGGCAAACGCTTGCTGCTGCCGCGCGGCGGCAGCGTAGTGGGCGTCGCCTGCTTGGTCGGCGTAGATGGTGCAAGTACCCGCGCCGTTGAAGCTGACCACCTGGCCCGCCACCGTGCAAGCGCCCGCAGTGGTAAACAGCACGGGGTTGCCGGACGCGCCGCCCGTGGCCGCCACGGTGTAGGTGCTGCCCGCCACTGCGGGGCTGGGCGGCGTGGTGGTGAAGGCGATCACCTGGCCAGCCTGCACCACCGCTGTGCTTTGCGATACCCGGGGCGCGGCGGGATAAACCGCATCGCCCGCCTGGTCGGCGTGGATGGTGCAGGTGCCTGCGCCGTTGAAGCTGACCACCTGGCCCGCCACCGTGCAAGGGCCCACCGTGCTGAACACCACCGCGTTGCCCGATGCGCCGCCCGTGGCCGCCACGGTGTAGGTGCTGCCCGCGACTGCGGGGCTCGGCGGCATGGTGGTGAAGCCAATGGCCTGCGACGTGTAGGTGAAGTCGTCTTCCGGCACGTCGGGGCTGGCGTTTGCCCCCACGGTGTAGCGCACGCGCACGGTGCTGCCCGGCGTGCCGGGCGGCGCGGCTGCGGTCAGGCTCATGGAACCGTCCGCATGGGTGATCGAGCCGGTGGCGCTGACTGGCGTCCCGTCAAAGTTCAGCGTGCCTCCCGACAGGTTGAAGCCCCTGACGGTGACCGCGTAGCCCCCAGCGGGCGGCCCCTTGGCGGGGTCCAGATCGGTGATGGATGGCAGCGTCGTGCTGACCTGCACCGCCCCGGCGTCGACGACCGTGCCCAACGTGGCGGGCCGGGCCACGCCGCGCTGGTCGGTGGCGGGCTCGCCTACGGCATAGCGGGAGGCGGCCCAGGCCTTGCTGGCGAAGCCTCCCGGCGGCATGGTCTGCGTGGGGCCACCATAGTCGCCCAGCGGTTGCAGGTAGAGGCCACCCACGCCTGAGGCTGGGGCGCCGATCACGTTCCAGTGGTCGACGGCCAAGTCGTCATCCGCCACGTCGCTGCCATAGACGTCCGTCAGGTAACTCTGGATGGCGTTGCCGGACACGATGGAATTGAACAACTGCACGATCGGCACCGTGCTGCCCGCGGATGGGATGTGGATGCCGCCACCTAAGCCCCCTGCCACGTTGTTCACGATGGTGCTGTTGTCGATGCGAGCCACGCTCGAGCCGCCGATCCAGCCTACGCTGATGGCGCCGCCATCGCCACCGCTGGTGTTGCCGGTGAAGGTGCTGTTGCTGATGCTGAAGTCGTCCGACGAGCGGAATGCCCCGCCTCTGGCGCCGCTGCGGTTGCCCGCGAACGTGCAGTTGCGCACGGTGATCGTCCCGTTGAAGACGGCCAGAGCGATGCCCCCGCCGTCCCCGCCCACGGTGCTGTGAGCGCGGTTGCCCGAGATGGTGCTGTTGCTGATCGTCAGCGCCGATGCCGCGATGCCGCCGCCGCCGCACTCGTTGCCATGGCATGCGGACGAGAACACCTGGTTGCCGGAGAGGGTGCTGCGGTCGATGGTGAGCGCACCATACGACGCCACACCACCCCCGCTGGGCCCAAATTCGCCTTCACGCACCGTGTTGTTGGCGATGGTGCTGCGGTCGATAGTGATCACGCCGTAGGGTGAGTTGTAGATACCGCCGCCGCGCCAGCCGGTGGAATTGCCGCTGACCACGCTGCGCACGATCGTGAGCCTGCCCGCAGGCCCGTTGCCGATGCCCGCGCCTACATTGCCCGCCCACATGCCCGTGACCTTCACGTCGTCCAGCGTGAGCGTGCCCCAATTGGCGATACCGCCCACCGAGCCGGAGTTGCCGTTCATGTTTACGCCACCGTCCACCGCCGTCGTGCCGTTGGCGAACGCCAATCCGCTGATATGCACCGGTCCGCTCACCGGCACCCCCGCGCTTGCCGTGCCCGCATTCACCTCCAGCAGGTGCACCGCGTTCTGGCCGTCGAGTGTGAGCAGGCTGGCGCCGGGGCCGCGCAGCGTGATGGCGCGGGCAATGACCAGCGGCCTGCCCACCACCAGCACCTGCGGCGCCGCAAACACCGCGCCGTCGAACGCTACGGTGTCGCCATGCTGCGCGGCCGCGATCGCATCGCGCAGGCTGCATGTTTGCACATTGCCGGGCGCGCAGCGGGCCGCGCTGCCGCTGGCGGGGTCGTCCACCCGGTTTACCTGCCAGGTGGCCGCCCAGGCCAGCGGCGCTGCAGAGAGCATCAGCGCTGCCATTACCATTCGTATCCAACGGATCAAGACGTTTTCGCTCATTATTTGATAGCTTATTGGTTGAACAAGCGCCTACAGCTACACTTTTTATAGCGATAAGTCTGCAACGCCCCCCACGTGGCCCGGATGCTAGGTACTGGGGGCGGTTTCGTATGTCCCCCTTTTGGGCGACATGCCGGGCCCCGGCGCTGTGGCAGCATCGATGTATGCCGTTGCCCTCTTCCATCGCCTCCACCCCGGTCCGCGTCGCCGTCGTAGAGGACGACGCCGCCTGCCGCACCGCGCTGGCCCATGCGCTGCAAGGCGCCAGCGACATGCGCCTGGCGTGGACCGCCGCCAGCCGCGCTGATGCGATGGCCGCGCTGGCGCAGGACGACGCCGCGCCGCTGGATGTGCTGCTGCTCGACCTGGGCCTGCCCGACGGCAGCGGGCTGGACGTCCTCGCTGCGCTGCGCGCGCGCTGGCCGCAGGCGGCGGCCATGGTGAGCACCATCTTCGGCGACGAGGTGCATGTGCTGGGTGCCATCGCTGCGGGCGCCATGGGCTACTTGCTCAAGGATTTGCCCGCCACCGCCGTGGTGGACGAAGTGCGCAGCCTGCATGCAGGGGGCAGCCCCATCAACCCCATGGTGGCGCGCAAGCTGTTGCTGCTGCGCCAGATGCAACCCGCGCTGGCGGCGGCCCCGCCCCCGGCGGCGGGCGCCGGCCTGGTGGCCAGCGCGCCCCCGTCCGCGCGCGAGGCCGAGCTGCTGCGCCTGGTGGCGCGTGGCCACACGCTGGACGAGGTGGCCCGCGCCATGGGCGTTTCGCGGCACACCGTGCGGACCTTTGTGCGGCGCGTATATGCCAAGCTGCAGGTCACCACGCAGGCCGAGGCCGTGAGCGCCGCAGCACGCCAAGGCTGGATCCATGTGGCTGATTGAGGCAGCGGGCCGGGCGCTGCGGCGGTGGCTGCCGCTGATAGCAATGTTGCTACCGGTGCTGGCGCCCTGTACGCACGCCAATGAGGCCGTGCACCTGGTGCAGGCCGAAACCTGGGCCTCGCCCAGCGGCGACTGGGCGCCACCGCCCTCGTTGCACGCATCTGGTGACGCGGTGCTGGATGCGGCGACGCCCTGGGCCGCCGTGGCCTTGCCCCACGCACGCCCGCGCAGCACCGCGTCCAGCGCCGAGCAGGCCAGCGCCCCGCCCGAAGTGCAGTGGTACCGTTTGCGTGTGCCCGCCGACGCACTGCCGCACGGCACCCCCCAAGGAGTGCGCCTGTACATACCGCGCTGGCAGACGGTAGGCACGGTGGCCGTGTATGCCAACGGACGCCTGGCATGGCAGACGCGTGGCAGCCGCGTGTGGAACGGCTTCAACCGCCCGGTATGGCTGGATCTGGGGGACCTGACTGAAGCAGCCGTCGCACCACAGTTGCACGTGCGCATGGCGAGCCTGCCGGGCGTGGGCGGGGCGCTGTCCACAGTGTGGGCCGGCCCCGCCGAGGCGCTGCAGCCAGCCTGGCGCCTGCGCGAGCTGCTGCAGACCGGCCTGGTGGCCTACCTGCGCGGCGCCTACCTGTTGCTGGGCGTGCTGGCGCTGATGGTGTGGCTGACGCAGCGGGCGCGCGGCCGGGACAAGGGGCGCGAGGAAGCGGGCTACCTGCTGTTCTTCCTGTTGTCGGTGGCGCACCTGCTGGCGACGCTGTTCTATCTGATGGACGAGGAAGGCCTGGCCGTGCCCGACGCCTGGTTCTCCTGGCTCACGCTGGTGGGGTCGCTGGGCTCATCGGTTTGTTCCTTCTTGCTGCTGCGGAAGATGCAGGGCTGGCACAGGCCCCGGCTGGCGCGGGCGATGATGGCGTACTGCGGATTGGTGGCGGTTGCAGCACTGCCGCTGTGGGGCCTCAAGCACGAAGCGATGCTGCCGCTGCTGCGCCTGGCGCTCTTCCCGCCGGGGGTGGCGGTGCTGTATGTGGCTGTGCGCGGCGCTTGGGCGCACCGCACGGGGGCCAACCTGCTGCTGTGCGGCGCCGTGGCGCTGTCGTTCCCGATGGCGTTCCATGACCTGGCGATGCAGCGGTATCTCATCAGCATCGAGCACATCTACCTCACTCCCTATGCCTACATGGGCGTGCTCACCATGTTCCTGTGGGTGGCCTTCACGCGCTACCAACGCGCGCTGGGCGCGGCCGAGCGGGCCAATGCCGAGCAGGCCGAGCGCCTGGCCGCGCAAGAGCAGCAACTGCGCGAAACCCACGAGCGGCTGCGCGCCGCCGAGCGCGAGCAAACGCTGCTGCAAGAGCGCCAGCGCCTGATGCGCGAGATGCACGACGGCGTGGGCTCGTCACTGATGAGCGCGCTGCGGCTGGTGGAGAACGAACCCGCCGCGCGCCTGGACGTGGCGCCGGTGCTGCGCGAGTGCATCGATGACCTGAAGCTGTCCATTGACTCGCTGGAGCCCGTTGACGCCGACCTGCTGGCCCTGCTGGCGCGCCTGCGCTACCGGCTGGGGCCTCGTTTGGAGGGCGCGGGCCTGGCGCTGCGCTGGCACGTGGACGACGTACCGCCCCTGCCCTGGCTCGATTCGCAGAGCGCGCTGCACCTGCTGCGCATCCTGCAGGAGGTTCTGACCAACATCCTCAAGCACAGCGGCGCAACGGAGATCACCCTCGGCACCGCTGAATCAGTGCGCGCCGGTGTGCCGGGAGTGCAGGTGTGGGTGCAGGACAATGGCGCGCCCTTCATGGCGCCCCCACCCGGCGCGCTGCCGCCCGCGCGCAGAGGCCTCGCAAACGTCCGCAGCCGCGCACTGGCGCTGGGAGCGCAGTGCTCGTGGGACGTCGGGGGGGCGCTGGGGCGTGACTGCGGTTCGCGCTTCACGCTGTGGCTGCCGCTGCACAAGGGATGACGCCTCTCGACCCTGCGAACCAGAGCAGTCAGTGACCACTGCATCGGGCTCAGCGGCTATCAGCTCTGAAGCATTCCGGTCAGGAGAAACCGAGCGCCGCCATGTCCACCGCATCCACCTGTTCCGCATCCAGGAACTCGTTGCCATACCGCAGGTGCACGCCTTCGCGCACAAACACCTCGAACAGGTCCGGATCGATGTGACCGTTGTCCCGCATGCGGCGCATGATGGCCAGCGCCTGCGACAAGGTCATGCCGCTCTTGTAGGGCCGGTCTGCCGCCGTCAGCGCTTCAAAGATGTCGGCGATGCCCATCATGCGGGCCTGCAGCGACATCTGTTCGCGCGTGAGGCCGCGCGGATAGCCCTTGCCGTCCATGCGCTCGTGGTGTCCGCCCGCGTACTCGGGCACGTTCTTGAGGTGGCGGGGCCAGGGCAGTGTCTCCAGCATCTTGATGGTGGCAACGATGTGGTAGTTGATGGTGTCACGCTCGGCCTGGTTCAGGGTGCCGGCGCGGATGGTGAGGTTCTCGACCTCCTCGGCGGTCAGAAAGCTCGTCTGCACGCCTTGCGCGTTGCGCCAGTGGCGCATGGCGCCGATGTCGCGCACACGTTGCTGGTCCTCGGGCCGCATGGATTCGGAACCTGTGTTGCAGCCACGCAGAAATTCGCGGTCCTCTTCCAGCGCATGGATCTCGTGCTGTAGGGCTTGCAGCTCCTGCCCTTCGGCCCGCGCGTCCACCACCGGCCGCAGGGCCAACTGGCGGCGCAGCGCGGCCAGCTCGGCATCGCGCTTGAGCACCTCGAAGCGCGTGTCTACCAGGCCGATGCGGTCGTAGAGGGTCTGCAGCTTGGTGGCCTTGTCCACCACGTGCACAGGCGTGGTGATCTTGCCGCAGTCGTGCAGCAGGCCGGCCATCTTCAATTCATACCGGTCGCGGTCGGTCATGCTGAAGCCTGCCAGGGGGCCGTCGGTGGTGGCGTCCACGGCCTCGGCCAGCATCATGGTCAGCGCCGGCACGCGCTGGCAGTGGCCCCCGGTGTAGGGCGATTTTTCATCGATGGCCAGGTTGATGAGGTTCACGAACGATTCGAACAGCCGCTCGAGCTGGGTGATGAGCAGGCGGTTGGTGAGCGCAATCGCAGCCTGTGACGCGAGCGACTCGGCCAGGCTCTGGTCGGCTTCCGAAAACGTCGTGACCGCGCCCGTCGCAGGATCGTGCGGGTTGATGAGCTGCAACACGCCGATCAGTTCATGGTCGTGGTTCCGCATCGGCACAGTGAGGAAGGACTGCGAACGGTAGCCCGTGCGCGCATCGAAGGTGCGCGTGCCCGAGAAGTCGAAACCCTCGGCGCGGTAGGCGTCGGCGATGTTGACCGTGCGGTCGTGGATGGCGGCGTGCGCGGCCACCAGCGAATCATTGGGTGTGCCATCGGGATGGCGCAGCGGCAGGTTCGGAAAATCAATCGGCTTACCCGTAGTGCCACCGAGCCGGATGCCCAGCGAGTCCGTGCGCAGGATCTCGAACTTGAGCGCTGCGCCGTCCTCGGTCACGCTGTAAAGGGTGCCGCCATCGGCGCCGGTGATGGCCTTGGCGGCCTCCAGGATGTTCTCGAGCAGCCGGTCGATGTCCCGCTCGCGCGACAGCGCTGCACCGATGCCATTGAGCTGCTCCAGCCGGCGAAACAGGTTGACTGTGGATTCCTTGCCCATAAAACCACCTTGATGCAGCGTTGGCGACCGATGATCGTAACCAAAAGTGACCGCTAT
>SDXZ01000108.1 GCA_004210805.1 Acidovorax sp. | reverse complement strand
GCAGTGGAGGAGGAGGGGGAGGAGAGGGTCGAGGGGTTTCGCGGCGTGGCAGATGCAGCAGGCGGCACCGCGTACAGCGCATCAAAGATGTGCCCGGCCGCTTGGACCAGGTGGTCGTCGCTGGAATGCAATTCGCGCAGGCCGGCCAGCACGGCCTCCAGCCCTGCTGCCTCAGGCACAGGCATGCCACCGGCGTCCAGGTAGTGCACAGCGCGCGCCACGCGCTGCAGCCGGGGGTCGAGCTCGAGCCCGAAGCTTGCGATCAGCACTTCAAAGGTGACCAGCGCGCCCACGTGGGTGAACCGCGCCCCGTCAAAGTCAAAGCCCAGCACGTCGCGGGGTGCCGACGCCGGGTCGGCCAGCCACACGAATTGCGCGCCCGGGTCGATAAAGCGGCGAATCAGCCAGGCACAGGCCAGCCGATCCACCCAGGGACGCGCGCGCGTGGCCCAGCGCTGATTTTGAAAGCGGGCCGTTTCCAGCCGCGCGATGCCGTGGGCGGGCTGGGCGGTGGGCTCGCCGGGGGACAGATGGGCTTCAAGCGCATGGCGTAGCTGGGCCAGGTCGGCGTTGGCTTGCGCCGCGGCAATGCCGGGGTAGTAGTCGATGCGGTGCAGCGCCTGCAGTGCCTCCGCCACACTGCGCAGGCGGCGGCGCGCTTCGGTTTCCGTCAGCTGGGGCAGGTCGGTTTGCAGGGCAGTGGCTGTGTTGCGCCATTCGGTAAAGGCGTCGGTGCGGTCAAACAGGGCTTCGATCTCTTGCCGTTGGGTGTCGTCGCCCGGCGCCATGGTCAGCACCATGGCCGTACCGCCGTGTTCTCTGACTTCCACCGCGATGGGGGTCAGCAGGGCCGCTTGCTCCTGGGGCAGCAGGTAAGCGCCGTCGCGCAGGGCGGCGCAGCCCAACGTCTTGAGATTGCGCCAAATGCGCAGCCGGACGGCGTTGGGCTGCGTGGGGAGCGTCATGATGAGTGTGGACCACATGAATTGAAGTATATGTGTTTGATGATGAAATAGATATTTCTATTTCTGATATCAATATTCGGAAGAGGTTGGGGTAGGTTGGGGCTGTGGGTGATGTCCGCGTCAGCTTGCCGCAAGACCATCATGAATAATTAAGAATTCAGAACCCGCAAATTCAAGTGGGCGCGAAAGATGCCAGGAGACAACCCATGAGCCGTTACGCCGACTTCTACCGTCAGTCCATCGATGACCGCGACGCCTTCTGGGCCGAGCAGGCCCGTTTGATCGACTGGCACACGCCGCCAGCGCAAATTTGCCACTACAGCAATCCGCCGTTTGCCAAGTGGTTCGTCGGCGGCACCACCAACCTGTGCCACAACGCGGTAGACCGGCACTTGGCCGCGCGCTCCACGCAGCCTGCGCTGGTGGCGATCTCCACGGAGACCGAGGCCGAGCGCAGCTATACCTTTGCGGAGCTGCACGCCGAGGTGCAGCGCATGGCCGCGGTGCTGCAATCGCTGGGCGTGAAGAAGGGCGACCGCGTGCTCATCTACATGCCCATGATTGCCGAGGCGGCCTTTGCCATGCTGGCCTGCGTGCGCATCGGCGCGCTGCACTCGGTGGTGTTTGGCGGTTTTGCCTCGGGCTCGTTGGCCTCGCGCATCGAAGACGCCGAGCCCGTGGCCGTGGTCAGCGCCGATGCCGGGTCGCGCGGCGGCAAGGTGGTACCGTACAAGCCGCTGTTGGACGACGCGATTGCGCTCTCCAAACACAAGCCCACTGCCGTGCTCATGATCAACCGGGGCCTGGCGCCCATGCACTTGCAACCGGGCCGAGACCACGATTGGGCGGCGTTGCGCGCACAGCATCTGAACACCGTGGTGCCCTGCGAATGGGTCGAATCCACCCACCCCAGCTATACGCTGTACACCAGTGGCACCACCGGCAAACCCAAGGGCGTGCAGCGCGACACGGGCGGCTACACCGTGGCGCTGGCCGCCAGCATGAAGCACATCTTTGATGCCAAGGCGGGGGACACCTACTTTGCGACCAGCGACATTGGGTGGGTGGTGGGCCACAGCTACATCGTCTACGGCCCGCTGATCGCCGGCATGACGACCATCATGTACGAGGGCCTGCCCACGCGGCCCGATGCCGGTGTGTGGTGGAGCATCGTCGAGAAGTACCAGGTCACGCACATGTTCTCGGCGCCCACGGCGGTGCGGGTGCTCAAGAAGCAGGACCCGGCGTACCTTAAGAAATACAACGTCAAAAGCCTCAAGGCCCTGTGGCTGGCGGGCGAGCCGCTCGATGAACCCACGGCGCAGTGGATCAGCGACGCGCTTGCGGTGCCCATCATCGACAACTACTGGCAGACCGAAACCGGCTGGCCCATTTTGACCCTGGCCAACGGGGTGGAGCCCCAGACCGCGCGCTTTGGCAGCCCGGGCAAGTCCATGTACGGCTACGACGTGAAGCTCATCGACGAGGTCACCGGAGGGGAGCTGACCGGCCCTCACCAGAAGGGCGTGGTGGCCATTGAAGGCCCGCTGCCTCCGGGCTGCATGCAGACCGTGTGGCGCGATGACGCGCGTTTTGTGAGCACCTACTGGAAAAGCATCCCAGGCCGCTTGATTTACAGCACCTTTGACTGGGGGATCCGAGACGCCGACGGCTACCACTTCATCCTGGGCCGTACGGACGACGTGATCAACGTGGCAGGTCACCGCCTGGGCACCCGCGAGATCGAGGAGAGCATTTCGGCCCACCCCAACATTGCCGAGGTGGCAGTGGTGGGGATTGCCGATGCGCTCAAAGGTCAGGTGGCAATTGCGTTTGCGGTGGCGCGGGATGCGTCTGCGCTGGGGGATGAGGCGGCGCGGTTGAGGCTGGAGGGTGAGGTGATGAAGCAGGTGGATGGCCAGCTCGGTGCGGTGGCGCGTCCGGCGCGGGTGTACTTTGTGACGGTGTTGCCCAAGACGCGCAGCGGCAAGCTGTTGCGGCGGGCGTTGCAGGCAGTGGCTGAGCGGCGGGACCCGGGAGATTTGACGACGATGGAAGATCCGGCTGCGTTGCAGCAGGTGAGGGAGTTGGTGGGGTGACCGTTTTCTTATCCGTTCGGGCTGAGCTTGTCGAAGCCAGGGCTCGGCGCTCCCCCCTTCGTTCTGGCTGGGCTCGTCGAAGCCTTGGCGTATTCCAGCCCTGTACCGTTCGGGTTGAGCTTGTCGAAACCTGGGCTTGATCGTTTCGTGCGCTGAATTGGCCGCGTGCCTGGATTCAGGGCGGAGGCCGGGAGTCGCCCGGCGTGCGAGTAACTTTCTTTTGGGTCGCCAAAAGAAAGTCACCAAAGAAAAGGCGACCCCCAGTCTGCGACCCCTGCGCTTCGCTACGGGGCAACCTGCGTCGGGACGGTTGCAGGGTGCGCCGTGGAACTCGCTTTGCGCTGGCGCGCGCCGCTCGGACAGCCACGGCGAGCTAGATAACGAGGCATGCACGCTCCGACGCGCATGCTCACCCCGCAACCGCCCCGCCGCAGGCGCAGCCAGCAGGGGGGTGGACAGCCAACAGCCAAACATCCACACGGGCCATTGCTGCGCTCGGCCCTGAACGCGCGTGCGCTTCGCGCCGCGACCGCGAGGCCGAGCGCAGCAATGGCCCGTATGGCTGTCCTCTCCCCAGTCCCTTCAGGATGCGCCGAGGAGCGCAGCGGCCAGCGGATCAGGGCTCGCGATTGTCTGAGCGCAACGCAGTGGAGCGAGTTCGAGCGAGACCCCGCTGGACGCGAGCACCGCAGGTTTCCCCGCTCGCCCACAGGGCGGGTGGGGACGCAGCGTGTAGGGTCGCCTTTTCTTTGGTGACTTTCTTTTAGCGACCCAAAAGAAAGTTACTCGCACGCCGGGCGACTCCCGGCCTCCGTCCTTCGACCAAGCATGCGGTACAAACCAGCGAGCTTGCGAGCGCACCCCGGTTTCAACAAGCTCAACCCGAACGGGCGAGGGCGGGCGAACGCCTTGGCTTCGACGGGCTCAGCCTGAACGGGCGGGGGCGAACACCCCTTCAGCGGACGCTATGCTCGACCGTCGCCACATCCCCAGCCCGCCAAGGCCCCCTTCCCATGCGCCCCACAGTCCAAAACCTAGAAGCCTCCAAAATCCGCGAAGTCGCCAACGCCGGCATGGGCCGCGCGGATGTCCTGGCCTTCTGGTTTGGCGAGAGCGACGAGGTCACCCCCGAGCCCGTGCGCCAGGCCGCCATCGAATCCCTGCAGCGCGGAGAAACCTTCTACTCCCACAACCTCGGCCTGCCCGAGTTGCGCCAAGCCATCGCCGCCTACGCCAGCGAACTGCACGGCGGCCCGATCGGGGCCGATCGCGTCGCCGTCACCTCCGGCGGTGTGAGCGCATTGATGATCGCCATGCAGGCCTTGGTGGATGCCGGGGACGAGGTGGTGGCCGTCACACCCGTGTGGCCCAACCTCACGGCGCAACCCGCCGTGCTGGGGGCGCGGGTGCGCTGTGTACCCCTGCGCGCCGACGGCGGCGCGTGGACCTTGGATCTGCAGGCGCTGCTCGACGCCATCACGCCCGACACACGCCTGCTCATCGTCAACGCACCCAACAACCCAACGGGCTGGACGCTCACGCGCGCGGAGCAGCAGGCCATCCTGGACCACTGCCGGCGCACCGGGACCTGGGTGCTGGCCGACGAGGTGTACGAGCGCCTGTACTACGAACCCACACCGAACGGCTGCGCGCCCAGCTTCCTGGACATCAGCGCGCCGGAAGACCGGCTCGTGGTGGTACAGAGCTTTTCCAAGAGTTTCCTGATGACCGGCTGGCGCCTGGGCTGGCTGGTGCTGCCGCCCTCGCTGGTGGACGCGGTGGGCAAGCTGATCGAGTTCAATACCTCGTGCTCCAGCGTGTTCACCCAGCGCGCAGGCCTTGCAGCGCTGGCGCATGCGGGCGAGATCACGCCGCCCCTGGTGGAGCACATGCGCAGGTGCCGCGACACCTTGCTGCCGCGGCTGGCGGCGTTGCCGCAGGTGGAGGTGGCCAGTCCGCTCGGCGGCATGTATGCGTTTTTTCGGCTGCACGGCTTCGATGACTCGCTGGCGGTGGCCCAGCAACTGGTGGCCGAGGCGGGCCTGGGCCTGGCGCCGGGTAACGCGTTTGCCCCCGAAGCACAGGGCTGGCTGCGCTGGTGTTTTGCATCCAAGGACCCGGCGCGGCTGGAGGCGGGTGTGCAGCGGCTGCAGGCCTGGCTGGCAAAGTCTGCCCGCGGTTGAGGTGGTGGGCGGTTGCGGGTCGGCCTGCAGCGCCGCTGCTGCGCCGTGGGCGCGCGATTGGCCGCTGAGCCGAGCCCGTCGGCTGCACCCTGCCGGTTTCCAAATACTCCTGAATTGATAGCTGGCAGCGCTTGATGGATAAGCGCTAGAGGGCTTTTTTATCGAAAACCGCCGTGCGCCGGCCGCTGCCAGCCCGCGGGTGGCTGCCACGTCGACACCCAGGCAAGGAAATCCGCCAGTGGCATGGGCCGCGCGATGCAGTAGCCCTGGGCTTGCGTGCAGCCCAGCTGCAGCAGCATCTGGCCTTGCTCGATGGTTTCCACGCCCTCGGCGATGACGCGGTAGCCGAAGGAGCGGGCGAGGCCGATGACGCCTTGCACGATGGCCAGATCGCCCGGGTCGCCCATCATGCCGTGCACAAAACTCTGGTCGATCTTGAGCGTGTCCATGGGCAAGCGGCGCAAGTACGTCAGCGACGAGTAGCCCGTGCCGAAGTCGTCGAGCGACACCACCACCCCCATGGCCCGCAGCGCGGTCAGGGTGTGCGCCACGGCCGCCAGGTCGTAGAGCGCAGCGCTTTCGGTGATCTCGATCTCAAGCAGGTGGCCGGGCACGCCGGGGTGGCGCGCCAGGCACCCGGCCATCCAGTCGCCAAACTGCGGGTGCTGCAGGTGCTGGGCGGCGATGTTCACACTCAGCGGGAGGTTGAGCGGCAGGCCGAGCGGCTGCCCCGCCGGGGACGCGCAGCCCTGCATCTGCTCCAGCACCGCAAAGGCCGACTCGATCACCCATTCGCCAAAGCCGATCTCCAGTTCGGTGCCTTCCAGCAGCGGCAAAAACTCGCCCGGTGGAACCAGGCCGCGCTCGGGGTGCCGCCAGCGCGCCAGTGCTTCAGCGCCCACCACCGCGCCACTTTTCATGTCGACCTTGGGCTGCAGGTACAGCGTGAACTGCGCATCGGCCAGCGCATCGCGCAGGTGGCGGCCCTGTTCGCGCAGCAGCTGCAGTGCGCGGTCCTGTGCAGCGTCGAACTGGTGGAAGCGGTTGCGCCCGGCCTGTTTGGCGGCATACATGGCCTGGTCGGCGTGGCGCAGCAGCGCGTCGGCGTCGGCTGCGTCTTGCGGAAACACGGTAAAGCCGATGCTGGCCGTGACCACCACGCGCTCTGTGTCCAGCGTGTAGGGGGCCGACACGCTCTCCATCACCTGGCGCAGCATGTGCTCGCAGGCCTGCACCGATTCCAGCTCGGGCATCAGGATCACGAATTCGTCGCCACCCAGGCGGGCCACGGTGTCCAGCGGGCGCAGCGCGCGCGTCAGGCGGCCGGCCACCACCACCAACAGGCGGTCGCCTGCTCCATGGCCCAGGCGGTCGTTCACCGGCTTGAAGCCGTCGAGGTCGAGGTACGCCACGCCCAGCTGCGTGCCGCGGGCGCGCGCCTGCGCCATGCATTCCTGCAGCTTGCGCGCCAGCAGCACGCGGTTGGGCAAGCCCGTGAGCGCGTCGAAGAGCGCCATGCGCTGCAGCATCAGTTCTTGCTCGCGCTGGGGTGTCACGTCGATCGCCACGCCCAGCATGCGCTCGGGCCGTCCGGCCGCGTCGTGCGCGACGATCTTGCCCAGATTGCGCACCCAGCGCACGGCGTCGCCCGCCTGGCTGACGCGCCAGGTGGCGTCAAACGGGGTGCCGGGATGGGCGCTGTGGCGCGCCAGCTCGGCGTTGATGCGGTCAATATCGTCGGGCGCGATGCCGCTGGTCCACTGCGTGGCGGCCAGGGCGGCCTCGCCAGGGTCGGCGGGCGGCAGGCTGCGCATGGCCCGCCAGCGGGCGTCGCCGCTCACGGTGCCGGCCTGCAGGTTCCAGTCCCACAGGCCCAGCGATGCGGCCGAGATGGTGAGCGACAGCAGCTCCTCGCGTTCGCGCACCTGCTCTTCGTTGCGTTTGCGGTCGGTGATGTCGAGCACCGAAAAAAGCCAGCAGGGCTCGCCGTCGAACTCGGTGGCCCGCATGGACTGCAGCACGGTGCGTGGCGCGCGGCCCCGCGGGTTCAGCGTGATCTCGTAGTTGCTGACCTGGCCGGTGCCGCCTTCGGAGGCGAGCAGGCGTTCGCGGTCCACGGCCGAGAAGATGCCCAGCTTGACAGCGGTGCTGCCAATGGCTTCCTCGCGTGGAATGCCCAGCATTTCCTCCCACGCGGGGTTGAGGTCCACATACCGCCCGTCGCTGCACCGCGACAAGCCCATGGGGTAGGGCATGAGATGAAAGATGCGCGAGAACCGCTCTTCGGACTGGCGCAGGCGCTGCTCGGCGCGCTTGGCCTCGTCGATGTCCTGCATCACGCCGCGCACGCGGGTGACGCGGCCGTTTTCGATCACCGGTTCGCCGCGCGCGCGCACCCACAGCAGCCGCCCGTCGGTGTGCAGCACTTCCATCTCCATGCTCCACTCGGTGCGCTCCAGAATGCTCTGGCGAAAACGCTCGCGCAGGGGTTCACGGTGGGCCGGCGCCACGTGGCGGTCAATGTAGTCGTGGGGTAGGGGCGAGCCCGGTGGCAGGCCGTGGATGTCAAAACACACGTCAGACCAATAGATGAGGCCTTTGCCGCGCTCATCCTCCCACGCGCCCAGCCGGGCCAGGCGGCCGGCCTGCTGCAGCAGGCTGTTGAGGGCGCGCAGCTCTTCGCTGGCGCGGTGGGCTTCGGTCATGTCGTGGAAAACGAAAACAAAGCAGTTTTCGCCATCGATAAGCACGGAGCGTGCCGACATCTGCCCGGGCACCCGCACGCCGTGGCGCTGCGCGACCAGCGGCAGGCGGTCGACCTTGCCGTCGCGCTGCAGGGCTTCCACCAGCCGCGCGCGCTCGTGCTCTGTGGCCCAGATCTTGAGTTCGGTCGATGTGCGCCCGATCACTGCGTCGCGCGGGATGCCCAGCACTTCGCAAAACGCCGGGTTCACGTCGATGTAGCAGCCGTCCGCCAGACGCGATATGCCTGCCGGGTCGGGCAGCGTTTGGTAGAAGGTGGTGTATTTGGCTTCCGACGAGCGCAGCGCGTCTTCGACCTCGCGGTGGGCCGTGATGTCCACGTCCATGCCGATCAGCGCCGTGGGCCGGCCCTGGGCATCGCGCCGCGCCACCGTGCCGCGCGACATCAGCCAGCGCCAGCGCCCGGAGGTGTCCAGAACGCGGAACTCCGCCTCGTAGGTTTCCTCCTGGCCGTCCTTGGCGCGGGCCAGCTTGGCGGCGTTGCGCTCGGCGTCCAGCGGGTGGCGGCGCGCGTACCAGCGCTCCCACAAACCTTCCACCTTGTCTTCTTCCGGGCGGATTCCAAAGGTCTCGTAGAACTTGCCGTGGCAGCGGAACTGCCGCTCCAGCACATCCCATTCCCAGCGCCCGCCCCCCAGGGAGTCCATGGCCAGTTGCAATTGCTGCTCACGCTGCACCAGCGCCTGCTGGGTACTGGTGCGCGCCAGCTCTGCCCGGGCCTTGCTGGCCAGCAAGAGACGGCCCACCCCCAGCATGAGAAAACCAGCGCCGTGGTGCCAAGGCAGGGTGGTGGGCCAAGGGCCGCCCGCGCCCGGGACCTGGTTGGCCAGCCACAGGCACGCGGACACCGTGAGCGGCAGCGTGACCGTGAGGCCCGCCAGCGCCATCCACGCGGCCGAGCGCAGCGGCAGGCGCCGTGCCACGCGCCGCCACAGCCATGCCACCAGGCAGGTGGCGCCCAGCACCAGCACCGCGGGCGGGGTGGCCTCGGGTGCCATCAGCACCACGGCCAGCAGCGCCATCACCGCGGTGATGGCGGCGGGCAGCACGCCAAAATAAAGGCCCATGAACGCGACCACGGTGGGGTAGGCCACCAGCCGCAGCTCGGGTGCGTTCCAGTGCAGCGCGGCAAACGAGGCGATCGACACCGCGCCGCCGGTTGCGCCCAGCAGCCACTGCGTGCGCCGCGAAGGGCGCAGGGCCTCCTGGGGCGGCAGCCAGTCGAGCACCAGCAGCAGCACCATCAGCACCGTGCCCGCCATGAGGGTGTTGTTACCCATGGCGGTGTGTGCCGGGGTGGAAGGTCAGAGGGGTGGGAGCGGTGTCAGCACCTGCCGGTGCAGCGCCCGGAGGCGCCCCGGTGGCGGCGCGGCCCGCGCGGCGGAACGCATGGGTGGGGTCGCAGCAGCCGGGGGGGAAAACCATTCCCCGAGTTTATGGCCGTTCAGGCACCGTCCGGCCGGGCCACAGCGTCCTGATAAGCCCCGTTGACAGCATCGTGCCGCAGACGATCACCAGTGCACAGCCCACCATCCACGGCGTGATGCGCTCGCCCAGGAAGACTGCGCCGTACATCACCGCGAACACCGGGGCAATGAAGGTCACCGCCAGCGCGCGGCTGGGCCCGGCGTTGGCGATGAGGCGAAAGTACAGGATGTAGGCGATGCCGGTGCACAGCACCGCGATGGCCACGATGCACAGCCAGGCGCGCGTGCCGGGCATCTGCGCAGGCCACAGCCACACGGTAGGCAGCGCCAGGCCCAGTGCGGCCCCGAGCTGGCTGCCCGTGGCTGTGGCCAGCGGCGGAATACCCACCAGGTAGCGCCGCGTGAAGCTGGCCGACAAGCCGTAGAAAGCCGATGCGAGCAGGCAGGCGCCGATGGCCCACTCGGCGCTGTCGCTCTTGAAGCCCGTGCCCGCAGGCGCGCGCCAAGCCAGCAGCGCCACGCCCACAAAACCCAGCGCCAGGCCCACCCAGCGCAGGCCGGTGATGCGGTCGCGCAGCCAGAGCCAGGCGATCAGCGCGCCAAACAGCGGCACCGTGGCGTTGAGGATGGACGACAGCCCGGTGGCGATGTGCAGCACCGCCCACGAGAACAGCGAAAACGGAATGGCCGAGTTGATGATCCCCGCGAACATGATGGGCCGCCAGTGCTGCCGAAACGCCGCAAGCTCCCCCTGGCGCAGCATGATCGGCCACAGGAACACGGTGGCCAGCGCTACGCGCAGCCCAGCAGTGGGCAGGGGGCCGAACTCCGACGCGCCCAGGCGCATGAACAAAAAAGACGATCCCCAGAGCGCGGCCAGCAAGATGAATTCGCCGATCCAGGTGGTGACGGGTTGGTTGCCCGGGCTGTTCATGCAAGGCCTTTCTCTAAAGCGAAGTCGACCGGCGCAAACAACCCGCGCGATACGGCGCGCGCGGCCGGCGCGGCGAGGGCATTTTCCAGCGCCAACAGCGCGGTCTTGCGGTCGAGCCCGCCAGCGTAACCGGTCAGGCTGCCGTCGGCACCCAGCACCCGGTGGCAGGGCACAACCACGCTGAGTGGATTGCGGCCCACCGCCGCGCCGACCGCCCGCACGGCCCGAGGCCGGCCCAGGCTGTGGCTCAGCTGCCCATAGCTTGTGGTGCCGCCGCGGCCAATCGCCAGCAGCGCGCGCCACACGTCTTGCTGAAACGGTGTGCCGCCCGACAGATCGAGCGGCAGATCGAACGCCTCGCGCTCGCCGCCAAGGTACTGCTGCAGTTGCAGGGCCGCCTCTTGCAGCAGCGGGTGTGCGTCGGTTTCGGCCCAGGCGATGTCGCCCTGCAGCCAGCGGCTGGGCTCGTGCCGCTGGCCTTCAAACCAGACGCCGCACAGCCCGGCCGGCGACGCGGCCAGGCGCACGGGGCCGAGCGGGGTGCTGGCGCGGGCCTGCACGGTGTGGGGGTGGTAGAACATAAAAATCCTCGAGAATTTGAATAAAAACGGCCTCCAGCGCTTGTTGCATAAGCGCTGATAGCTATTGTTTTGATAGTGTTTTGGGCGCAACTGCGTTGGCCGCTGTTAGCACGGCCGCCGGCGCACCCGCAGCCCAGGCGCGCAGCACCGCGTAGCTGCGCCAGGGGCGCCAGGCCTCTGACGCTGCCGTGGCTGCGCGGGCTGGGTTCTTCTGGCCTTGTACGCCCAGTGCCTTGTGCAGCGCCACGTCGCCGGCCGGAAACGCATCCGGCCAGCGCAGCACGCGCATGGCGATGTACTGGGCCGTCCAGTCGCCGATGCCGGGCAGGGCGCACAGCGCGGCCGTGGTGGTGGCGACGTCGGCGCCCGCGTGCAGCGCAAGATCGCCGCTGTCCACTGCGCGTGCCAGGGCCACGATGGCCGCCTGGCGCTGGCGCACGATGCCCAACTGGCCCAAGGTGTCGCCGTCGGCTGCAGCCAGCGTGGCGGCAGTGGGGAACAGCCGGTGGAGCTCAGGCCAGGGCGTTTCGATGGGCTCGCCTAGCCGCTCCACGAGCCGCTGGCCCAGGGTGCGGGCGGCGGCCACGGTGATCTGCTGGCCCAGCACAGCGCGCACGGCCAGCTCAAACCCATCGAAGGCGCCCGGCACCCGCAGGCCATCGCCGCCGGGGAAATGCGGGTGCAGCACGGCGTTGATGGCGGCGGGGTCGGCGTCGAGGTCCAGCATCGCGCGCACGCGGCGGATTACCAGGGGCAGCACGGGGTAGAGGCTGTCGCTGGTTTGCAGCAGCACCTGGTGGCGGGCCACGTCAAAACGGGCGCTGAACCAGCCGGTGGTCTCGGTCGCCATGCCGGTGCAGGCCGCCGGCAGGCGCACGGTGCGCCGCAGTGTGGCTTCGGGCAGCAGCACCCATTCGACGCCATGGAACTGCCGGCGCTCAAAAAACGCCAGCAGCGCAGGCACATCAAACGGCGGGCGCCAGGCCAGGCGCAGCGTGTTGCCCGTGTCGGGCGCCCCGGCCTTGGGCGGCGCGGTACCGGTGCGCCGCAGCTGGGTGGGGTTGAGCCCGTAGTGCCCCGCAAAGGCCGCGTTGAAGCGCCGCACGCTCGCAAAACCGCTGGCCAGCGCCACCTGGGTGACGGGCATGCGGGTGTCGGTGAGCAGCTGCTTGGCCGTGAGCAGGCGGCGCGTCTGCAGGTATTGGAGGGGCGAGACGCCCAGCGCGGCCTCAAAAATGCGGCGCAGGTGGCGGTCGCTCACCCCCAGGCGTTCGGCCAGGCGGGCCACGGTGGCGCCGCTGTCGGCTTGGGTCGTTTGAGACGGGGCGGCCGTGGGCCACAGGTCCGGCGCATCCAGCAAGCGCACGGCCTGCTGCACCAGGATGCTGCTCGCGTCCTGCACCGACCACACCAGCGCCTGGGGCGCCAGCTCGGGCCGGCAGCGCAGGCAGGGCCGGAAACCCGCGCTCTCGGCCTGGGCGGCCAGGGCGAAGAAGCGGCAGTTCTCGCGCCGTGGCGCTCGCACGGCACACACCGGGCGGCAGTAGATGCCGGTGGAGGTCACGCCGGTGAAGAAGCGCCCGTCAAAACGCGCATCCCGCGCCAGCACGGCCAGGTAGCGGCCCTCGTCCGAGGCGGTGTCGGGGGCGGGAGCAGTGGTCGTGGCGGTCGCGGCGGGCAGGTTCATGGGACGGATCTTAGAAGGCTGGTACCAATGTGCCGTCCACGCTGAACGAAGAAGTCGCCCTGGGCCTGGGACGGGCCTTTGGCACGGCCGCCCGCGCCGAAGGGCAGACGACCGTCGCCGTGGGGCGCGACGGGCGCCTGTCGGGCCCGGCGATGTCGGCGGCGTTGATCCAGGGCTTGGTCGAGGCGGGGATCGAGGTGATCGACGTGGGCCTGGTGACCACGCCCCTGTTGTACTTTGTGGCCAGCACGCTGTGCAACAGCGGCATCCAGGTCACGGGCAGCCACAACCCCAAGGACTACAACGGCTTCAAGATGGTGCTCAATGGCCGCGCCATCTATGGCGACGAGATCCAGGGCCTGCGCCGCACCATGGAAGCGGAAAGCTGGCAGCTGCTGCCCGGCGGCTCGGTGCGGCATGTGGATGTGCTGCCCGCGTACACCGAGCGCATCGTGGGGGACATCAAACTGGCCCGCCCCATCAAGATCGTGGTGGATTGCGGCAACGGCATTGCCGGCGCGTCCGCCCCCGGCATCTTCCGTGCGCTCGGCTGCGAGGTGGTCGAGCTGTTCTCTGAGGTGGACGGCAACTTCCCCAACCACCACCCCGACCCGAGCAAGCCTGAGAATCTGCGCGATCTGATCGAGGCCCTGAAGGCCAGCGACGCCGAACTGGGCTTGGCGTTTGACGGCGACGGTGACCGCCTGGGGATCGTGACCAAGGAAGGCACCAATATCTTCCCCGACCGCCAGATGATGCTGTTTGCGCAGGACGTGCTCTCGCGCGTGCCCGGCGGCGAGATCATCTTCGACGTGAAGTGCACCCAGCGCCTGGCGCCGGCCATTACCGCGGCGGGGGGCGTGCCCGTGATGTACAAGACCGGCCACTCGCTTATCAAGGCCCGCATGAAGGAGACGAACTCCCCGCTGGGCGGCGAGATGAGCGGCCACATCTTCTTCAAGGAGCGGTGGTATGGCTTTGACGATGGCACCTACGCCGGCTGCCGCCTGCTGGAGATCCTGAGCAAGAGCGCCGACCCGAGCGCCGTGCTCAACGCGCTGCCCACCAGCTTCTCGACCCCGGAACTCAACGTGGCCTGCGCCGAAGGCGAACCCCACCGCCTCACGGCCGAGCTGCAGGCTCTGGCCGCAGGCACCTTTGCCGCGCCGGCCGTCGTGAACAGCATCGACGGCCTGCGCGTGGACTGGCCGGACGGCTTCGGCCTGATCCGCGCGAGCAACACCACGCCCGTGCTGGTGCTCCGATTCGAAGGGCAGAGCCAGGAAGCCCTCAGCCGCATCGAAGCCGCCATGCTGGCCCTGTTGCACCGCGTGAAGCCCGATGCGCACGTGGGCGCGGCCAACCACTGACCGCAACCCTGCTTGAACGCGCGGCGCATTGATTCGCCCGGTTCCGACCTTTTCCGCAACCCTAGCCACCTTGCCTGCTGTGAACTCGCACCTGTCCACCCCTTTGCGCATTGCCGCCGCCCAGTCGCCGTCTGTCCCTGGCGACGTGGCGCGCAACGTGGTCACGCACCTGGCCTTTGTGCGCGCGGCGGTGCTCCAGGGCGTGCAGGTGCTGGTGTTCCCCGAGCTCTCGCTGACCGGGTACGAACCCGCGGCGCTGGCCGCCAACGTGCTGCATGCCGACCACGGCGCTTTGGCGCCGCTGCGCCAGGCGGCGCGCGACCACGGCATGGCCATCGTGGTGGGCGGGCCTGCGGCACCCGTGGTGGAGGGCGCATTGCCGGCCATCGGCGCCTGGGTGCTGGCGCCAGACGGCAGCGCCGCGCTGTACCGCAAGCGCCATCTGCATGCCAGTGAAGAAACATTTGCCAGCGCCGGCACCGAGGATGCCCAGGTGCACCTGCTGGCGGGCGAGCCCACGGCCATCGCCGTGTGCGCCGACATCACGCACCCCGAGCACGCCCAGGCGGCCCACAGTGCTGGCGCGGCGCTGTATGCCACGGGCGCTGTGATCGGTGCCAAGGGCTACGGCCCCGAATCCGAATTGCTGCACGGCTACGCGCGCGACCATGGCATGGCCGTGCTGCTGGCCAACTTCAGCGGATCGACGGGCGGGTACGTGAGTGCAGGGCGCAGTGCGGTCTGGGAGCCCGGTGGCCGGTGCGTGGTGGCGGCGCCGGGCGACGCGCCCTGCCTGGTGTGGGCAGCGCGCGGCGACATGGGCTGGAGCGGCGGCGTGTTTGACGTGGACCTGCACCTCGCCGCGGCATGAACCCGGCCCGTGCGCTGTATTCGGTCGTCACCTGGGGCGCCCAGCCCCTGTTGCGCCGCAAGCTGCGCCGCCGCGCCGTGGCCGAGCCGGGTTATGGCCTGGCCATCGGCGAGCGTTTTGGCCAATATCCGGCCCCCATCGACAGCCTGATGCCCCACAGCAGCTCCGACCCGCTGGGCCGGTTTGTGTGGATTCACGCTGTCTCGCTGGGTGAAACCCGGGCCGCAGCCATCTTGCTGGCCGCGCTGCGCGAGCAGCTGCCGGGCATGCGCCTGCTGCTCACGCACGGCACCGCCACCGGCCGGGCCGAGGGCGAAAAGCTGCTGCTGCCTGGCGACGTGCAGGTGTGGCAACCCTGGGACACGCCCGGCGCCGTGGCCCGGTTTCTGCGCAAGTTCCGCCCGGCCATCGGCGTGCTGATGGAAACCGAGGTCTGGCCCAACCTGGTGGCGGGCTGCCGCCGCCGCGGTGTGCCGCTGGTGCTGGCCAACGCGCGGCTCAACGCCAAGTCATTGCGCAATGCCCAGCGGCTGGCCGCGCTGGCGCGCCCAGCCTATGGCGCCCTGACCGCCGTGTGGGCCCAGACCGACGACGACGCCGACCGGCTGCGCGCCATTGGCGCCCAGGTGCGCGGCGTGTTCGGCAACCTCAAGTTTGATGTGGTGCCGGACGCCCGCCAGCTCGCCCAGGGCCGCGCGTGGCGCGACCAGGCAACGCGCCCGGTCGTCATGCTGGCCAGCAGCCGCGAGGGCGAAGAGGCGCTGTGGCTCGAAATTTTCAAGCAAAAAAGGCCTCCAGCGCTGATTCCACAAGCGCATGGTGCTATCAATAGTGAAGCAAATGGTGCATGGGTTGCCGGCGATGTGCAATGGCTCATCGTGCCGCGCCACCCGCAGCGTTTTGACGAAGTGCACCAGCTGCTGCTGCGCGCGGGCCTCACGGTGTCGCGCCGCAGCACCTGGGCCGGGGTTCCCGAGGCGGCTGATGTGTGGCTGGGCGACTCTCTGGGCGAAATGGCGCTGTACTACGGCTTGGCCCACGTGGCGCTGCTCGGCGGCAGTTTTGCCCCGCTGGGCGGCCAGAACCTGATCGAGGCCGCGGCCTGCGGTTGCCCGGTGGTGCTGGGCCCGCACACCTTCAACTTTGCCGAGGCGGCCGAGCTGGCCTGCAGCGCGGGCGCGGCCCAGCGTGTGCCCGACATCGGCGCCGGTGTGGCCCATGCTACGGCGTTGGCACTGGACTCCAGCCAACAACGCGCCGCCAGCGAACGCGCTGGGCGCTTTGCGACAGAACACCGGGGCGGGGCAGAGGCGACGGCGCGGGCGATCCTTGAAATCGTGTTGCCGCGCGCGGCAGGCGCGGCAGGCGCGGCGGCCCTGGCAGGCTAGGTGCTCTCAGTCTGGCGTAGGCGCTAGGGCTACCCGCCGCAGGGCGCGAGTCCCCCACCCGCATGCAGTCCGCAGGCACTGCATTCTTTTGGCCATCTTCAACAAACTTCGAGCCCGGCACCCCAGTGTGCGGAGGGTGCTGCCGCTAGGCGCGTGGCCGGGCAACGCCAAGCCGAGCGCTGGGCCGTTTACCGGGCCAGCAGCGCGTTGATCGCCTCAACGTCCTGTTGCGTCAGCGTGCCAGCTGCCTGGCGCAGCTTGAGCGTGCCCAGCAGCACGTTGTAGCGGGCCTGGGCCAGGTCGCGCTTGGTCTGAAAGAGCTGGCTTTGGGCGTTGAGCACATCGATGTTGATGCGCACGCCCACTTGGTAGCCCAGCTTGTTGGCGTCGAGCGCGCTTTGGCTTGATGCCTCGGCGGCTTCCAGCGCCTGGACCTGGCCTTGGCCTGATTGCACGCCGAAGAACGCAGCGCGTGTGGCCTGGGCCACGTTGCGGCGCGTGGTTTCAAGATCGGCAGCGGCTTTTTCTTCGAGCGCCAGGGTTTCGCGGACGCGGTTTTGCACCGAGAACCCGGCGAACAACGGTAGGTTGAACGCCACGCCCACGCTCGCGCTGTTGGTGCGGTTGTTCACGCCCGGCGATGTGATCGTGCCGTTCGGGTTGCGGGTGACGTTGTAGCCCACCTGCAGGTCCAGGGTGGGCAAGTGGCCGGTTTCGGCTTTTTTGGTTTCAAGGCGCGCGATGTCGAGGGCGATGGCGGCCTGGCGCACGCCGGGCTGCTGGTCGCGGGCAGTGTCGACCCAGGTGATCACGTTGTCAGGCTGCACGGTGGGCAGCGGCACGGGCAGGGCCAGGGGCTTGGGCACGGTGCCGGTGATGCCCACCAGCTGGTCCAGGGCCAAACGCTTCACGCGCAGGTCGTTCTCGGCCGCGATTTCCTGCGCCACGACCAGGTCGTAGCGGGCCTGGGCTTCGCGCGAATCGGTGACGGTGGTGGTGCCGACTTCGAAGTTGCGCTTGGCGGACGCGAGCTGCTCGGACACGGCGGCTTTTTGCGCCCGCACAAAGGTCAGGGTGTCCTGCGCGGCCAGTACGTCAAAGTAGGCCTGGCTCACGCGCACCAGCAGGTCCTGCGTGGCGGCATCGAGCTGCGCCTGGGCCACGTCGACGCCGCGCTGGCCTTGCTCCAGCGTGATGCGGTTGGCGGGGCGAAACAGCGGCTGCGAGGCCTGCACGCCCACCGTTTGTGTGGTGCCCGTGTTCTCGATGGGCGGACGGCTGAGCTCCACATTCGCCCGGGACAGCCCTGCGGTCATCCCCACGCTGGGCAGCAGTCCCGCACGCGCCTGGTCGGCACGGCGCGCCGCAGCATCGAGCTGCGCGCGGGCCGATTGCCACGTGGTGTCATAGGTGCGGGCCGATTCCACCAGCTCCATCAGGCTCTGGGCATGCACCGGTGCGCACAGGGCCGCACCCAGTGCCAGGGACAAAAGAGACAGCGAAAGTGGCCGTAGCGGGGTCGTCATGAAGGTCCTTCGGAAAGTTCTGCGGATCGTCGGTGGAGGCAAAAGCGGGAGGCGTGGCGGCTGCGGTGGTGCCAGTGCGTCAGTAGCGCGGCACGGTGGGGTCGTTTTCGTGCGACCACGCATCAATGCCGCCCGAGATGTTGGCCAGGCGCTCGAAGCCGTGGTGCTCCAAAAAGGCTGCCACGCGCAGGCTGCGGGCGCCGTGGTGGCACAGGCAGGCCACGGACTGCGTGGGGTCCAGCTCGGCCAGGCGCCCGGACAGCTCGCCCATGGGGATTGCCAGCAGCTCGAAACCATCGGCGCGCACGCTGGCGGTTTGCAGCTCCCAGGGTTCGCGCACGTCCAGCACCAGGGGCTGGCTGCCTTCGGGGGCCGAGGCGAACCAGGCAGACAGCTGGGCGGGGCGGACGTGATCGATCATGCAGAACTCCGAAGAACGGAAAATCAGAACGTGAAGCCGGATGGCTCGGGGAAATTCACCAGGCGCGGCGCGATGGTGTCCCAGGGGGAGGTGGTCTCAAAGCGGTCGCCGGTGCGGCGGGTCAGCGTGAAACGCATCACGGGCTCGCCGCCCACGATGGCGCCCAGGCGCCCACCGTCGCGCAGCAGGGAGAGCAGGGCGGGGGGGACTTCGGCCACGGAGCCGCTGAGCACGATCACGTCAAAGGGGCCATCAGGAATCGCATCCAGCGCGCCGTCGGCCTGGCGCACCTCGGCGTTCTGGATGCCGGCGTCCAGCAGGTTTTCGCGGGCCATCTCGGCCAGCTCGGCGTTGATCTCCAGCGACACCACGCGCTGGGCGCGGTGGGCCAGCAGGGCGGCCATGTAGCCAGAGCCGGTGCCGATCTCGAGCACGCGGTCGGTCGGCTTGATTTGCAGGTCTTGCAGGATGCGTGCTTCCACACGGGGTTGCAGCATGCTCAGCCCCAGGCGCACGGCTTCTTCGGCATCGTTGCCCAGCAGCGGGACCTCGATATCCATGAACGCCATGTTGCGATAGGCCGGCGGCACGAAGTTCTCGCGGTGCACCACGGCCAGCAGCTCCAGCACATCGAAGTCGAGCACATTCCAGGGACGGATCTGCTGCTCGATCATGTTGTAGCGGGCCTGGGCGACGGGGTCGCTGGTGTTGGCGGAGGTGTTCAGGGGCATGTTCATGGGGGGTCTCCGTGGGCGGGTGTCGGGGCCAGAGGGGTCACCCTCTAG
>SDXZ01000107.1 GCA_004210805.1 Acidovorax sp. | reverse complement strand
TATGAAACCGTGCTGGGCAAGGCCATGCGCCGCGAGAACATGGGCTCCAGCGAAGGTGCCGTGTTTGCCTATGACCCCGCCACCGACGGCGTGGGCGGCGCGCTGATGATGGGCCCGACGGCCCCGCGCGTATCGGACAGCGGGACGCTGGTGTACCTGGACGCATCGCCTTCGCTCGACGCCGCGTTGGAACGCGCCGTGGCCCAGGGCGGCCGCGTGGCCGTGCCGCGCACCGCACTGCCGCCAGGCCTGGGTTTCTTTGCGCAGATCCACGACCTGGACGGCAACCGCGTCGGCCTGCACGCGGCGGAGTAGCCCCCTGAGCCGCCTGGCGGCGTCTTCCCCCCAAGGGGGGACGCACCCGGTGGACCGGCGAAGCCGGATCCGCGGGTGCGCTGGTATGCGCCGCGCCCACTTCACAGACCAAGGGGCACACGGCATCGAACAACGACGAAAACAACAACTACAACGAGAAGGAAGGACCCCACCCATGCAACACGCACTCTGGGCTGAGACGCCCCGGCCAGCGACTTCAGCCCGTGTAGCGCTGCGGGCACACGCCCCGCAGGCCCCCTCACAAACGCACCGCAACTGGATTGCCGTGGCTTCGGCCCAGCATGCGCGCCGCGGCTGCGCTGAACCCGGCGCGGGCTACATGCAGGTGTGCCATGGCAAAGCCGCGCCGCTCAAACGCGTGCAGCCCGGCGACCGCGTGGCGTACTACTCGCCCACGGTCACCATGGGCGGCAGCGACCGGCTGCAGGCCTTTGTCTCGATTGGCACCGTGCAGCAGGGCGACCCGTATGCGTTCGACATGGGCGGCGGTTTTGTGCCGTACCGCAAGGACGTGGCCTACGTGCCCGCCCGCGAGGCGGCGATTGCGCCGCTGCTGGACCACTTTGAATTTGTCGACGACCGCACGCGCTGGGGCAGCAAGTTCCGATTTGGGCTGTTTGCCATCAGCGACCACGACATGCGGCTCATTGCAAAGGCGATGCAGGCGGACATGGAGATGCTACGTTTTTAGTAGCACAAAGGGCAATCGATGCAAGCGCGTAGGCCCCATAGGATCAAAAACCGCATCGCCTGAGCCCTCCTTTTCAGCAAAACCGGGGGAGCCTGTGCACGACTCGAGCTAGGGCGTCGTCGCACCCGGCACGTAGGCATCCACGACCGGGGGCTCGCGGTCGCCCGGGGCCATGCGGGCCAGCTTGAACCACGACCACGTCGCGTGCGTCGTAGGTGCCGTAAGACTGCCCGCCCCACGAAAAGTACGAGCCCTTGTTCCCGGTGGAAAGCTTGCGGGTGCCCACGGCCAACGCGCCATCCTTGAGCAGCGCCAGGCGAAAGCCTTGCTGCACGCCAGGGCCCCTGCCCGCGCTGTCGCCTGCCCCATCCGTAGCCGCGGCTACGTCGAGCATGCCGGAGGTGCAGCGGGTCTGCGCATTGCCATAGGTGACCAGGCTCCATTGCCGGGTCAGCGGGGAGCGCACATTGCGTGCGCGGTTGATGGTGCGCGTGCGCAGGGTGGTGGCGCCACCGGTCTGCTGCACCCAGATTTGCATCTCGGGACTGTTCACATAAAACGGCAACTCGCCTTGCTCCCACCTGCGGTTGGAGGGCCTGTTGCCGTGCACGCCGCTGGCCTCTACCGGCGGCCAGGCGTACACCCCTTGCAGCGAGGGGCAGCCAAACCAGCTGCTCTGCAGAGCGCCGAAGCCGTCCGGGGGCGTGGGCGAGCCCCGCAATTCAGGTCCGCAAGCCGAAAGCACCAGACACGACAGCGCCAGCACAACCCGCCAGGGCGTGCAGCCGGCACCGCGGTGCACTGCGTTTGAGCTGTCATGAAGTGGTGATCGGGAGGTGGGGGGCATGGAAAGAGATCTGCCGTGGTGGGCGGATTGTCGGGCCAGACGGCTTCTCTGAAATGCTACTATTTTGATAGCTATTAGCGCTTATACATCAAGCGCTGGGGGCCTAAAAGGCTTAAAAATCAGCAATCTCAGGGGTGTGCAGGCCCTGCGCGCACCCGTGCCAGCGCCTCGGGCACATCGCGCCATGCAGGCCGCCCCGGCGCATAGCGTTGGCGCATGTACTGGGCCAGCTCGGCAATCTGCGCATCGCTGAGCGCGGGGCCGAACGCGGGCATGAAGCCGATGTCGCGCGCGGCGGGTTCGCGGATGCCGTGCACGATGACCTGCAGCAGGTTGTCGGGCCGGTCGCTGTGCAGGTTGCTGTTGAGCGCGAGCGGGATGTTGACGCCCAGCAGCTTGGGGCCGTCGCCGTCGTGGTGGCAGGCCGCGCAGTCGCCGTCGAACAAACGCTGCGCCCGGCCGGGCTGCGGTGCCAGGGCCGCGGCTTGCGCCACCGCGGCATTTGCCAAGGCCTCGCGGGCCTGCACTGCGTCAGCGGCAGGCTCCGTGGACGCATTGAACGACGCGAGGTAGGTGGCCATGGCGCGGATGTCGCCGTCGGGCAGGTGCGCCAGCTCGCGCACCACCGGCGCCATGGGGCCCGAGGCGGCGCCGTGCTGTGCGCTGTGGCCGTGGCGCAGGTAGCTGTAGAGCGATTCGGCGCTCCACGGCACTGGCGATTTGGACAAGGCGGTGAGCGCGGGCGCCTCCCACCCATCCACCAGCGTGCCCGAGAGGAACGCCGCCCCGCCCTGCTCCGCGCCGAGTGCGTTGCGCGGCGTGTGGCAGGCGCCGCAGTGCCCCACGCCCTGCACCAGGTAGGCGCCGCGGTTCCATTCGGACGGACGGGTGGGGTCGGGCTGGTACGGCGTGGCGTCGTGGAACAGCGCGTTCCACCCGGCCATGAGCGGGCGCACGCTGAAAGGGAAGGCGAGGTCCGTTTTGGGCACATCCGCGCGCACTGCGGGCTGGGCCATGAGGTAGGCGTACAAGGCCGTCAGGTCGTCGTCGCCCATCTTGGCGAACGCGGTGTACGGGAACGCGGGGTACAGGTGTTTGCCATCGCGCGAGATGCCTTCGCGCATGGCGCGCTGGAAGGCGCTGAAGGACCACTGGCCGATGCCTGTCTCGGCGTCGGGCGTGAGGTTGGTGGTGTAGACGGTGCCAAACGGCGTGTCCATGGCACGCCCGCCGGTGTTGGGCACGCCGCCGGGCGCGGTGTGGCAGACGACGCAGTCGCCGGCTGCGGCCAGCAGGCGCCCGCGTTCGATGGTGGCGGCGTTGTAGACCGCGGCGCCACCGGCTGTCTGCACCACGGGCGCGATGGAAGGGCGCCAGCCCAGCAGCGCAGCGCCCAGCGCCAGGGAGCCGGCGGCCAGCGCGCCCGCGCGGGCCCACAGGCTGCGGCGGCGTGGCCAGGTGGCGCTGGCGGGCACGGCGGGTGCGGGCAGCGCCAGCGCGGCCACCACATCGGCGGGCTGCAGCGGCGCAGCGCCAGTGCCTGCGCCTACCTGGCCTGCGCTCGCCGCCGCCGCCGAGGCAGCAGCGGCCTCGGCCGCGGCGGTGAGCGGGTTCAGGCCCGCGCGCACCACCTCGGGTGTGAACGGCGGCGCCCTGAAGCGCACGCCCGTAGCGTCGAAGATTGCATTGGCGATGGCCGCTGTGCCGGGCACGGAGGACGACTCGCCCGCGCCCAGCGGTGCTTCGTCCTGCCGGGGCATGTGCATGACCTCGATGACAGGCACCTCGCGGAAGCTCAGGATGGGGTAGCTGCCCCACTCGCGGCTCTCAACAGCGTTCTTTGCAGGCTCGAACTGGACCTGCTCCTTGAGCGCGCGGCTGGTGGTCTGCAGCACGTTGCCATGCACCTGCTGCTCCACGCCTGCGGGGTTGACCATGAGGCCGGCGTCGTGCCCCACGACCACGCGGCGCACGTGCACCTCGCCGGTCCGCTTGTTGACCTCCACATCGGCCACCCACGCGGCCCATGCGGCGCCAAAGCCGGGCCATTTGCTGTGGATGTAGCGGGCGTAGGCAAAGCCCTGGCCCTGCAGCCAGTCGCTGCCATCGCCCTCGGTCGCCAGTTCGCGCTGCAGCGGACCAGTGCGCGGCAGCCAGCCGGCCTTCTCGGCCGTGGCTTGCACCAGCTCTGCGGCGCGCGGGTCGCTCAGCAGCTGCAGGCGGAATGCGACCGGGTCCACGCCGGCGGCCGTGGCCAGCTCGTCCACATACGACTCGTGTGCAAACGAGTTGGGCAGCGCCGACACGCCGCGCAGCCACGACGCGCGCACGATGGGCGGCATGTCGTTGACCGCCACGCGCAGGTGGTCGTAGTCGTAAGGCGGGCGCGCGGTGCGGTCACCCATTTCGTAGGCTTGCGCCACGGGCTCGATGGTGCGTGTGAGCAGCAGTGCCAGCGTGGGCGCGCCGTTGGACGGGTAAGACGTCTCAAAGTCGTAGGCGGCCACCGAGCCATCGGCGTTGAGCCCGCCGCGCACTTGCATGAGCTGGGCCGCGCCCTTGGGCTCCCACAGGTGCTCTTGCTCGCGCGTGAGCTGCACACGCACGGGGGCGCCCACGGCGCGTGCGAGCAGCGCAGCATCGGCCGCCACGTCGTCTGCGCCGTTGCGGCCGTAGCAGCCGGCGGCCTCCATGCGAATGAGGTCAATGTCTACATCGGCCATGCCCATGAGCCGGGCCAGCTCGGCGCGCAGCACATGCGGGTTTTGTGTGCCGGCCCACACGCTCATGCGCGGGCGGCCTGCACCGGCGTCACTGCGCCACTCGGCCACCGCGCACGACGGGCCGATGGAGGCGTGCATCTGGTAGGGCCACACGTAGGTACGCGGCATGGGCCGGTCGGCTGCGGCCAGGGCAGCGTCCACGTCGCCTTCGTCCACCAGACGGCGCTGCGTGGCGGGGTTGGCGCGGATCGCCTGGGCAATGGCTTCGGGGCTGTCCTGGCGCGGAAAGCCGGGCCAGTCCTTCCACTGCACCTTGAGCTCGCGCAGGGCCTGCTCGGCCTGCTCTTCGCGCTCGGCCACGATGCCGACAAAGTCGCGGATCACCACCACCGCGCGGATGCCGGGGATGTGGGCGATGGAGGCTTGGTCGACTGACTCGAGCGTGTTGCCGATGAAGTCGCCGTGGTCGGCCCCCGCGTAGGGCGGACGCACCACACGGCCATGCAGCATGCCGGGCACGCGCATGTCATGCACAAACACCAGCTCGCCGCTGACCTTGGCGGGGATGTCCACGCGCGGCACGGACTGGCCGACCACGGTGTAATCGGCCGCGGGCTTGGTGGGCGTGGCCTCGGCCAGCTCCAGCACCGTGTGCTGGTCGGCCAGCAAGTCGGCATAGCGCACGCGCACGCCGGGGTCGTCGCGGGCCACCACCATGCCGTGGTGGACCTGCAGGGCCTCGGCGGGCAGGTTCAACCGCTCGGCCGCGCGGGCCACCAGCCAGTGGCGTGCCTGCGCCGCAGCAATGCGCAGCGGTTTGGCATGGATCTGGATGGACGCGCTGGCAATGGTGGCGCCCTGGTTGGGCGCGCGCGCGGTGTCGCCGAGCACCATGTGCACGCAGTCCAGGCGCACGTCCAGCTCTTCGGCCACGATCTGCGCCAGCGCTGTGCGGATGCCCGTGCCCAGGTCCACATGGCCGTTGAGCGCGGTCACGCTGCCGTCGTCCCACACGGCGATCAGGATTTCGACGCCCTCGGCCGGATTGCCCGCCACCAGCGCGGGCTGCCCTTTCACGGGCGGCGGCGCGGGGGGTGGGTTACGCACCACGAGCAGCACGCCCTGCGCGGCATGGAAGTCGGCGCGGGTGTGGGGCGCCTGGGCGCGTGGCGGCACGGAGGGGCTGGGGGATTGGCTCATGCGCTGCGGCCTGCCTCTCGCATCAACACCGCGGCGCGCAACACGGCGCGAATGATCTCGACATGGGTGCCACAGCGGCACAGGTTGCCGGACAGCTCGCGGCGAATGGCGGCTTCGTCGGGGTCGGGGTTTCGCTCCAGCAGGGTCACGGCCATCATCACCATGCCGTTCAGGCAATAGCCGCACTGCGCGGCCTGCTCTTGCACAAAGGCCTGCTGCACCGGGTGCAAACCATACTGGTTGCCGCACCGTGCGGGCAGGCCCTCGAGCGTGGTCACATCGCGCCCCGCCACGCCACCTGCGGGGATTACGCAGGACCGTGCGGCCACACCGTCCACCAGCACCGTGCACGCCCCGCACTGGCCCAGCCCGCAGCCGTACTTGGGGCCGTTGAGCGCCAGATCGTTGCGCAGGACGTGCAGCAGCGTGGCGCCGCCTGCGCTGGTGGCGGGCAGTGTGCAGGGCTGGCCGTTGACGGTGGCCGTGGCTGTAGCTGTGGAAATGGCGGTGGACATCTCTCGCGGATTCGCTTTCTCGTCTCTTTGTCTCTTTGTCTCTTCGGGGGCTTCAACTCACCGCGGTGCGGCCATCACCAAGATTCTTTAAGACTGGCGCGGCCCAACCCAGCGGCCGCCACGCAAGGGCCGCCCCGCCGCGCTGGCGGCGTCCCCCCTTCCCGAATGGTGCAGCCATTCGAGAGAAGGAGGAAGGCGCGAAGCGCCTCAGGGGGTTGCACCATACCCTCACCGCTTGAGGCTACCGGTGCGCGTGTACATCTCCAGGTCCACAAAGTTGGAGCCATTGTGGTTGCCCGGGCCGTACTGCAGCGGGAAGTCGCCGATCTTGGTGGTGCCCATGTCTTCCATGGCTTTGATGAAGCCTTCGCGCGTGAGGTTGCGGCCGGCGCGCTTAAGGCCTTCAACAAACACGCGCGCGGCGATGTAGCCCTCCAGCATGGTGTAGCTGTCGATCTTTTCGCCGGCGTCGGCGCGGTCCTTGCGGTAGTCGGCCACGATGGGCAGGCGGCTGGCCTGCGGCGAGGGCACGATGCTCGCGGTGACCAGCCCTTCCAGCCCGCCGTTGAGCCGCTGGGCCGAACCGGGCGCGTCGGTGATGCCGACCGAGATCGTGTACAGCGGCGCAGCGCCACCGCCCGTGCGGTAGTCGCGCAGGAACACTTCCACCATCTTGCCGGCCATGATCATCACGACCGCGCCCGGCTGGGCCTTGGTGAGCGCAGCGACCTGGGGCTTGGCGTCGGTGGCGGCAATCTCGAGCGGCACCGATTCGACCACCTTGACCTTCAGGCCCTGCGCGATCTGCAGGCAGGTGTCGAGGTTGGATTTACCGAACGCGCTGTTCTGGTAGACCACGGCAATGTTGTTGATGCCCAGGGTGGCCAGGTGGCCGACGATCTTGCGCAGCTCGGTTTCGTAGCTGGCGCGCACATGGAACAGGTAGCGGTTGTGGTTGGTACGAAACGACGTGGTGCCCACGAGCGGCGCGAACATCGGCACGCCGGCTTTCTCGGCCAGTGGCATGGCGGCGATGAGATTGCCGGTGGCGACGTAGCCGATGAGCGCAAACACCTTGTCGTCATCGATCAAGCGTGCGGTGTTCTCCGCCGTTTTCTTGGGCTCGTAAGCGTCGTCGTGCGAGACAAGCTCCAGCGTGCGGCCCAACACGCCGCCGCCCTTGTTGACCTTGTCGAAGGCGAGCGAGATGCCGGCCTTGTAGTCCACGCCGAAGTCTTTGGCCGGCCCGGTGAACACGGCGGACTGCCCCACTTTGATGCGGTTGTCCGTCACGCCTGCCCAGGGCCGTGGCCGCCAGGGTCATGAGCACAGCCCTGCGGTCGGTGCGCCCACTCTCCATCGCACGAAACTTCATGAAACGCTCCTTACATCAAAGGTGGCAGTGTCCCCTCAATATGCGGGGGTTCGCAACCATTTATCCGGGGTTGTTGTGAAACCGTCAAACGACGGCGCGCGCCGCCGGTTGGGCCGGCGTGACCGACCTGACGCAAGTCCCATGCCGACGGTCAAGCCCCTTATTTCAGCGGCAAAGTGCTCCCGCGTCAGGCCACGACAATGTCGTCCGACTGGATGCGTTTGACCCCCTTGGCTTTCATCTGCTTCCACGCTGCAGCGAGCGAGCCATTGAGGTCGATGCCGCGGCAAGCGTCCTCCACCACATAGGTTTCAAAGCCCATGCGCTTGGCGTCCAGTGCCGTCCAGGCAACGCAAAAATCCGTGGCCAGGCCGGTGACAAAAACGGTCTTGATGCCGCGCTGCTTCAAATACCCAGCAAGGCCTGTGGAGGTCTTGCGGTCCGCTTCCTCGAAGGCCGAGTAGCTGTCCACATGCTCGTGGAAGCCCTTGCGCAGGATCACCTGGGCCTGGGGCAGTTTCAGGTCCTTGTGCAGCGCCGCATCGTCGGTGCCGCGCACGCAGTGGTCGGGCCACAGCACCTGCTGGCCGTAGCTCAGTTGGGTGGTCTCGAAGGGCTTCTTGCCAGCGTGCGCGCTGGCAAACGAGGCATGGCCCGGCGTGTGCCAGTCCTGCGTGACGACCACGTTCTCGAACGCAGTGGCGATGCGGTTGATGACCGGCACCACCTCGTCGCCCTTGGCCACCGGCAGCGTGCCGCCCGGCACAAAGCAGTTCTGCACATCGACCACGATCAAGGCCGCTCGCTCCCCGGGCTTGATCTTGCCCGCGGCCCACACCAGGGGCATGCCGGCCCCCGTGAGCGTGAAGGCGGCTGCAGATTGAAGGAAGAATCGGCGCTGGGCGGGGATCATCATCATGGCGAACACTCCGGTAGTTAACGCACTGGCAGATCGGCCATCGCCCGGTGGGGCCAGGCCGGGGGATTCTTCCTTCAGACGCTCAGGTAGGACCTGCGCACCTCTTCGTTGGCGGCCAGATCGGCCATCGAGGCCTGGTAGCGGATCTGGCCTTTTTCGAGCACGTACGCCCGGTCGGACACGAGCTCAGCAAAGTGCATGTTCTGCTCAGACAACAGGATGCTCACGCCCTGGTCTTTGAGCTCCAGGATCATCTGGGCCATCTGCTCGACGATCACCGGCGCCACGCCTTCGGAGGGTTCGTCGAGCAGCACCAGATAGGGGTTGCCCATCAATGTGCGCGCCACGGTCAGCATCTGCTGCTCGCCGCCACTCATGCGGCCGCCCGGGCGCTGGGGCATCTCGCCCAGATTGGGGAAGAGCTTGAACAGGCGCTCGGGCGTCCACACCGGCGCCGCCGTGCCATCAGGCCAGTGGCGCGCGGGCTGGCGGCCCACCTCCAGGTTCTCCATCACCGTGAGGTCGGTGAACACGCGGCGGTCTTCGGGCACGAAGCCCAGGCCCAGGCGGGCCGCGTCGTGCGGGTCGCTTTTGGACAGGTCCTTGCCCATGAACTGGATGCTGCCCTTGCGCTTGGCCAGCATGCCCATCAGCGTCTTGAGCGTGGTGGACTTGCCCGCGCCGTTGCGGCCCATCAGCGCCACGACCTCGCCGCGGCGCACTTCCAGGTCGACGTCGTACAGGATCTGCGCGGCGCCGTACCAGGCCTGCAGGCCCTGGGCCTTGAGGAGAACTTCGTTCGTTGCGCTGCTCGTCATGGTCACGTTCATGGTCATGCCGTCTCCGCAGCCGGGGCCGCTGCGGCCGATGCTGCTGTTTTCTTCTCGAAGGTCTTGCCGGTGCCGAAGTACACCTCCTGCACCTTGGGGTGGTCGCGCAGCTCCAATGGCTTGCCCTCGGCAATGAGGCGGCCGCGCGCCAGCACGATCATTCGGTCGGCATACGCGAACACCACGTCCATGCTGTGCTCGGTGAACAGCACGGCCATGCCGCGGTCGATCACGAGCTGCTTGGTCAGGGCCATCAGCTCGTTGCGCTCCTTGGGCGCCATGCCGGCGGTGGGCTCGTCCATGAGTAGCAGCTTCGGCGCGTTGGCCATGGCAATCGCCAGCTCCACGCGCTTGACGTCGCCATACGCCAGCACGCTGCAGGGGCGGTCCGCCTGGGACTTCATGCCCACCTGGTCGAGCAGCGCGAGCGCCTCGTCGCGCTTGTGGTCCGCGGCCTTGCGCCACATCGAGAACAGGCGGCTGTCGCTGGAGATCAGCGCCATCTGCACGTTCTCGACCACGGTGAGCGAGGCGAAGGTCTCGGCGATCTGGAAAGTGCGGCCCACGCCCATGCGCCAGATGTCGCGGGGCTTGCGGCCCACCAGCTCCTGGCCGTTGAGCTGAATGGAGCCCACGTCGGCCGGCAGCTGGCCGTTGACCATGTTGAAGGTGGTGGACTTGCCCGCGCCGTTGGGGCCGATGAGCGCCAGCAATTCGCCCGCGGCCAGCTCGAAGTGGATCCCATCCACCGCTTTGACGCCGCCAAAGGATTTGCCCAGGCCAGTGACTTTGAGGAGGCTCATGCCGTGCCCTCCTTGGTGTGTTTGGCTTCGCGCCGGTTGTCGAAGATCTGCTTGATGGCGCCTGCAATGCCCTGCGGGAAGAGCAGCACCAGGATCAGGATGATGGCGCCCAGCATCGCGCGCCAGTAGTCGGTGTTGCGCGCCACCGTGTCGTGCAGCCAGGTGAAGGTGACCGCGCCCACCACGGGGCCGGCCAGCGTCTGGATGCCGCCGAGCAGCACCATCACCAGGCCGTCGACCGAGCGGCCCACGTGCAGCGTCTCGGGTGAAATGCTGCCCTTGGAGAAGGCGAACAGCGATCCGCCCAGGCCTGCAAACAGGCCTGCGATCACGAACGCCGTCCATTGCATGCGCTTGACGTCGATTCCGATGGCGTCGGCGCGCAGCACCGAATCGCGGCCTGCACGCAGCGCATAGCCAAATGGTGAATACAGGATGCGGCGCAGCAGCAGCACACTGCCTGCGACCAGGGCCAGCGTCAGGTAGTAGTAGTTGCGTTTGTCCGCCAGCCACTCGGCCGGCCATACGCCGGTGAGGCCGTTGCTGCCGCCGGTAAAACCGTCCCACTGGTAGCAGATGGCCCAGGTGATCTGCGCAAACGCCAGCGTGAGCATGGCCAGGTACACCCCCGACAACCGCACGCAGAACCAGCCATAGAGCAGCGCCCCCGCTGCAGCCGCCAGCGGCGCCAGCACCAGGTCGATAAACAGCACGGTGAGGTAGGGCGAGCCGGCCGTGAGCATCGGCAGCAGCACCAGCACCGCGAGCAGCGCCATGCCGCCGATCTTGAACCAGCGGTCCGGCGCACGCAGCGGTGCCTCGGGCAGGCCGGTGTTGCGGCTCACGCCCTGCGGGCGGCCCATCAGGCCCCAGGGGCGCACCACCAGCACCACAGCCATCACCAGGAATTCGACCACCAGCGTGAGCTTGGAGAACGACACGCTGTAGCCAAAAATCTCCACCACGCCAAGCCAGATGCACACCGCCTTGATCTCGGCAATGAGCAGCGCTGCGATGTAGGCACCAGGGATCGAGCCCATGCCTCCCACCACCACCACCACAAACGCCGCACCGATGGTGTTGAGGTCCATCTCCAGGGTGGCCGGCTCGCGCGGCAGCTGCAGTGCACCGCCCAAGCCTGCCAACATGGCACCGAGCGCAAACACCGCCGTGAAAAGCCAGGCCTGGTTCACGCCCAGTGCGCTGACCATCTCGCGGTCTTGCGTAGCAGCACGCACCAACGTGCCCCAGCGGGTGCGGGTGAGCAGCAGCCACAACAGGCCCAGCACCACCGGGCCCACGACGATCAGGAACAGGTCATATGAAGGAAATTGGCGACCCAGGATGTCGACCGAACCGGACAGGCCCGGCGCGCGCGGGCCAAGCAGCTCCTCAGGGCCCCAGATCCACAGTGCGGCATCCTTGATGACCAGCACCAGAGCAAAGGTCGCCAGCAGCTGAAAGAGTTCGGGCGCCTTGTAAATGCGGCGCAGCAGCACCACTTCGACCACCGCCCCCAGCGCGCCCGCAATCACGGCGGCGAGCAGCAATGCGGGCCAGAAGGCCAGGCCCGTGCCCAGCTTGGCCACCAGCGAATACGCCACGTAGATGCCCACCATGAAGAACGAGCCATGCGCAAAGTTGACGATGCGCGTGACGCCGAAGATCAGCGAGAGCCCGGCGCCCACGAGGAACAGCGAGGACGCGCCCGCCAGTCCGTTGAGCAGCTGAACGATAAAACTCGAAAAACTCATCTCTGGTCTCCACGGCGCAACCTGCGCACCGCCCACGTCCTATGAAACTGGCGCGCCCCGGCAAGAGCGACCGGGCAAGGGCCGCTCCGCAGCGAGGGCTGCGCCCCCTTCCCGCGCGCAGCGCGTGAGAAGAGGGGAGACGCGGAGCGTCTCTGGGGGATGTCACTCTGCCGCGCGCAGCTTCTTGACTTCTTCGTTGCTCGGCTGCACCTTGGCGCCGTCCACATAGCGGTAGTCGACCATCACGCCCTTGCCGCCTTCGTTCTTGGTGCGGCCCACGTAGCTGCCCATGGTGGATTGGTTGTCCTCGGCCCGGTAGGTGGCGCGGCCGAACGGGGTCATCACATGCAGGCCCTTGAACGCGACCACGAGCTTTTCGGTGTCGGTGGAGCCGGCCTTCTTGATGCCCTCGGCCAGCGATTTGATGGCGCTGTAGCCCACAACGGAGCCCAGGCGCGGGTAGTCGTTGAACTTGCCTTGGTACGCGGTCTGGAAGGCCTTGTGCTCAGGAGTCTGGATGCCGTACCAGGGGTAGCCGGTCACGATCCAGCCGTTGGGGGCTTCGTCCTTGAGCGGGTCGAGGTACTCGGGCTCGCCGGTCAGCAGGCTGACCACTTCGCGGTCCTTGAACAGGCCGCGGGTGTTGCCTTCGCGGACGAACTTGGAGAGGTCGGCACCGAACAGCACGTTGAATATCGCGTCTGGCTTGGCATCGGCCAGCGCCTGCACCACACTGCCCGCATCGACCTTGCCCAGCGGCGGCGCTTGCTCAACGACAAACTCCACATCAGGCTGCGCTGCCTTGAGCAGCTGCTTGAAGGTGGCCACGGCCGACTGGCCGTATTCGTAGTTGGGGTAGACGAGTGCCCAGCGCTTCTTCTTGAGCGCCACGGCGTCGGGCACCATCATCGCCACCTGCATGTAGGTGGAGGCGCGCAGGCGGTAGGTGTAGCGGTTGCCGTTTTGCCAGACGATCTTGTCGGTCAGCGGCTCGCTGGCCAGAAAGAAGAATTTCTTTTGCTTGGCGAAGTCGGTCAGCGCCAAGCCGATGTGCGACAGAAACGAGCCGGTGAGCACATCCACCTTCTCGCGCGACACCAGCTCTTCGGCCACGCGCACGGCATCGCCCGGGTTGGCGTTGTCGTCGCGGATCACCAGCTGGACCTTCTTGCCCAGCAAGCCCCCTGCTGCGTTGATCTCATCGATCGCCAGCTCCATGCCTTTCTTGTAGGGCTCCAGAAAAGCGGGCTGCGCCTTGTAGCTGTTGATTTCGCCAATCTTGATGACATCCTGTGCGTGCACAGGGGCCAGCGTGATGGCCAGCGCGGCGGCCGCCGTGGCACGCATGAGGTTTCGTCGCATCGTCATGGGAACACTCCTGAAGAAAGAGAGGGGTTGGTGTGGGAGATCGCCGGGATGGAGGATGGTAGTGCGATGTAGCGCAATAGGGCGTGCTCAGCGCAGGCCATCGACGCCCTGAATTTCGGAAGCCTTGAGGCCGCCGATGCGGGGCAGTGGCCGGCCGCTGTCGGTGACAACGATGGCGACCACGATCTCGTTGGCGCGCGGCGCGTCGGCCACGCGCGCTTCCATCGCATCAAAGTGGCTGCGCACGTACGCGGCATCCTTGTGGCCCAGGGGTACGTCGATGGCGGTCCCAAGCCCGCCGATCTTCTTGCTGGACGGCACCAGCGCGGCGCCCTTCTCGACCGCGATGCGCAGGGGCGCGCCCAGCTTGGGGTGCAGGATGGCGGCGGCGTGCTCGAGTTCGCCCGCCTCGCCCACGATGGCCGCCTTGCCGTAGCTATGGGCCTGGCCCGGCGCAATGCCCAGCGCCAACACGCAGCGCTCGCCGAGCAACGCGCCCAGTTCCTCGCCAATGGCAGTGAGCTCATCGAGGTTCTCGACATAGCGGCCGGCGCAGGGGTTCTCGATCACGGCGATGGCCAGGGCCTTGCACACCGGCGGGTTGATGTCGCGCCCCATCTCCACGCGCACTTCGTCGGTCTGGACAATGATTTTCCGGATCTTGGCGGGCATGTCTTGTACTCCTGGGTTCTTGTGTTGCTGCGTTCTTGCGTTATCGCGCCCGACCTAGCGCAGGCCGTTCCACTGGCTGATGTCCTGCGCCTTGAGGCCGCCCACGCGGGCGTGCACGCGCGGGCCAGTGGTCATGGCCAGAATGAAGACGATCTCGTCGGCCAGTGGTGCGCCGGGCACACGCACCTCGATGGCGTCGAAGTGGCTGCGCACGTAGCTGGCGTTGATGTGCGTGAGCGGCACGTCGAGTGTGGCGCCCGGGCCGCCCACTTTTTTGGTGGAGGGCACGATGGACAGCGCGTTGGCGGGCTGCCCTGTCTTTTCTTCGGCCTGGCCCTTGGCGTAGGCGTTGCGGTCGCCCTTCCAGCCCAGCAGCTCGCGCATGGCGTAGCCGCCCGGCACATGCCACAACGCGCCGTGCTCCAGTTCGCCTGCCGATCCCACGATGGCGCCCTTGCCATAGGTTTCGATGCGCTCGGCCGGAACGCCCATGGCAGCCAGCAGGCGCCGCGCCATGTCCAGGCCGACGTCTTGCAGGGCTTCCATCATGGGCAGGATGTCCGCCTCGTAACGGCCGGCATAGGGGTTGGTCAGCACCGCACCCACAGCACCGCGCAGCAGGGGCACATCGGCCACCGGACCGAATTCGTGCCGGATTTCCTCAAGGTGGGTGAAAACGCGTCGTATCTGAATCATGTCGGGACCTGTGATCTTTGACCTGTGAATTCGTTAAGCAAATACTGAACCAACTAGCGCCTCACCGGCGGCCCCGCCGGCCAGAAGCCCTGTGGGCGCCAGGCCCTGCGTGCTGGTGGCCACAAACTGCCCCTGGCAGGCCAGCAGTGCACACCAGATCAATCCGCGCGACTGCAATTCTTGCGCTTGTCGCAACCCGTGGTGCAATGCTCGCTGCACTTGCGCCGGGGGCAACGATGGCACATCCACCGTGACAGGAATGGCACCCAGGTCGCTGTCGTCACGCACCAGCCACGCAGGCATGCGCGTGATGCGCTCGTCCGGCACGTTCACCGCGTTGGCCACCACGGTGGCGGCCGCATCGGCTTCGGCCGCCGTGCGGGCCAGCACCGTGACGCTGTCTGCAATGCCCAGCGACTGGCTGCGCCCGCGCCAGCCGCTGGTGGCCACGCCGCGCACCGGCATGGTGCTGGCTATGCGCAGCTGGCCGTCCAGCAGCAGCCCGTGGCGCAGCTGGACAGCGTCGAGCTGGGCAATGTCTGAATACACCCCCACCGAGGCCGACTGCCCGGGGGCAAGGTGTAACGCGATATCGCCTCCGTTGTTGACCCAGGCGCGCGCGATGCCGTCCTGGGCGTAGCAGGCAAGAATCTCCTGCGCCACGGCTCCCGCCACGGCGGCCATCGAGGTGATGAAACCCCGGCGGTATGGATGGCAGGCCCACCACATGCGCTGCGCCACTGCGCCGCGCACATGGCAGCTTTCGCCCACCGGCGCGCGCAGCCCCGGCAGCTCGTCCACCAGCTCCTGCAGCAAACCCTCAAAGCGCTGCCACGCGCCCTCGTGCGCGGCGGCCACGGCAGCGCGGTCGCCATCGGCGTGGATCACCAGATCGATGGGGCCGTGCTGGAAGTGCCAGCGGCCATCGGGCAGAAGGTTGCGACAGGCTTGCATGGTGCGTCCGTCAACCCAGCAGGGGCGGACGGCCCAGCGGCCACGGATTGCCCGCTGGCAGGGCCTGCCAGGACAGGGCCTGCGGAGCGCCGTCGTTGTGCCATGCGCCGTGCTCCAGCACCTCGCGCAGGCTGCGGATCTGCTCGCCATGGCCGCCCAGCGCTTCAAAGTCCGAACGGCGCATGCTGAACTCGATGGGCGCCACGATGGCGGGCGTGGGTACGGTGCCAAAGCTGTTGTCGGGCATGCGCAGCACGTCGGCCATCACGGTAATGCCGCCGCCGGGCCACACATAGGCCGGGGCACCGCCGCAGGTCACGTTGACCAGCGCGTTCTTGATGGAGCGGGTCAGCAGCACCGGGTTCTCGGTGACACCGGCGCGCAGGCTGCCGCCCGCCCCGCCCAGAAAGAGCACCGACGTGAGCGAGGGCTCGCAGTTTTCGCCGATGCGGTCCACGATGCGGCGCACGGCTTCGGGCATTTCTGCCTCCACCGGCACCAACGACTCGTCCAGCACATACCAGCTGGCGTGTTCGCCCGTGGTGGAGGTCATGAGGAGGCGCAGGCCCGGCCAGGCGACCGACGCGTCCCAGCCTTCGATGATGGACAGCGGGTCGGCAATGTCAGTGCCGCCCCAGCCGGTGCCGGGGTTGGCCACCTGGAAATACCGGCCCGGCGTGGATTTGCGCCCGCGCATCTGGATGCCCGAAGGCTTCATGTCCAGGCAGCGGCCGGCCTGGTGCTCGGTGAGCACGCCGGTGATGTGGTCGTCCACCACCACCACCTCGTCGGCCTGGCCGAAGAACTGGCGCGCAAAGATCCCGATGGCCGCAGAGCCGCAGCCCACGCGCATGCGCCGCTCGGCCACACCGTTGACGATGGGCGCCTGCCCGGCCTGAATCACGAGCTGCGAACCGCCGTCGATGGTGAGCTCGACCGCCTGCTTGTTGCCCAAGAGCTGCATCATCTCGTTGGCGATGCGCCCTTCCTTCTTGCTGCCGCCCGTGAGGTGGTGCACGCCGCCGAGCGACAGCATCTGCGAGCCGTATTCGGCCGTGGTGACGTGGCCCACCACCTCGCCCTTGCAGCGCACATTGGCCTGCTCAGGGCCCAGGAAGCGGTCGGTGTCGATCTTCACCTTGAAGCTGCAGTAGCTGAAGATGCCCTCGGTGACCACGGTGACCATGTCCACGCCATCGACCTTGGAGCCCACGATAAAGGGCGCGGGCTTGTAGTCGGGATAAGTGGTGGAGGAGCCCACGCCGGTGACAAACACTTCCTCGGTCAGCAACAAGTCGCCGCTCCAGGCCAGCTGCACGGCGGCGCCTGCTGCTACATCGACCGGGGTGTCGGCATCCACGGGAGCGGCGCGGCCCGCAAAGGGCACCAGCGCTGCCTCGCCATCTTCCAGCGTCTTGCGCAGCAGGACCACCGGGTCCACGCGCACCAGCACACCCGCGTGGTTGGCATAGCGGTCGCACGCCCCGGCACGGCCTTCCGAGATCTGGCACAACACCGGGCACGCGTTGCACTCCACCTTGGCGGCGTTCATCCGCTCGTTGCGGGGCCGCGCGCGCTCGAGCACCTGCGGCAGGTCTGGCGCATCCATGCCGGGGAGCCCGTCGGTCTTGGTGTGTTCGGTCATCGTGGAGCCCATTCATTGCATCTTTTCAAATGCTTGTACGTGCATTGCATTTTGTGTAGCATTCACTTAACTTAAATGTTGTGATCACTACATTGATCGCGAATGTAGCGCAATCGTTCATGGTCCGCAATGGTGTTTTCGCACCCCCTGAAACGGTGCACGAGGAGCCCCAAAATGACGCACGTTGTGACTGACGCATGTATTCGGTGCAAGTACACCGACTGTGTCGATGTCTGTCCGGTGGACTGCTTCAAGGAGGGTGCCGAATATCTCGTGATCGACCCGGACGAGTGCATCGACTGCGCGGTGTGCATTCCGGAGTGCCCGGCCAACGCCATCTACGCAGAAGATGACCTGCCCGAGGGCATGGAAGCCTTCCTTGAATTCAACAAAAAGCTGGCCCCGGGCCTGCCCACAATCACCAAAAGAAAGCCGGCTTTGCCAGATGCGGAACAATGGAGGGTTGTGAGCCACAAGCTTTCCGGCCTGAATATCGCGTTCTGAGACCTGTTCCACGGCGCTCCAGGCCTTGCCTTCAGCCAGTTTTGTTCTGTTTTTTCAACTTTTCCGACTAAGCACCATGAGCGCATTTCTTGAAGAACGCGTCCTCTCCGTTCACCACTGGACGGACCGCCTGTTCTCCTTCACCACCACGCGCGACACCGCTCTGCGCTTCTCCAACGGCCATTTCACGATGATCGGCCTGCGCGGCGAGAACGGCAAGCCCCTGCTGCGCGCCTACAGCATCGCCAGCGCCAACTACGAAGAACACCTGGAGTTCCTGTCGATCAAGGTGCCCGACGGCCCGCTGACCTCGCGCCTGCAGCACATCAAGGTCGGCGACACCATCGTGGTCGGCAAGAAGCCCACTGGCACCCTGCTGATCGACTACCTGCTGCCCGCCAAGCGCCTGTACATGCTCTCCACCGGCACCGGCGTGGCACCCTTCCTGAGCCTGATGCGCGACCCCGAGACGTACGAGAAGTTCGAAGAGGTGATCCTGGTGCACGGCGTGCGCGAAGTCAAAGAACTGGCCTACCAGGACTACATCACCAACGAGCTGCCTCAGCACGAGTTCCTGGGCGAGATCGTGAGCAAGCAGCTCAAGTACTACCCCACGGTGACGCGCGAGGAGTTCAAGCACCAGGGCCGCGTGACCACCGTGATCGAAAACGGCCAGCTCGCCCGCGACCTGGGCCTGCCGGCGCTCAACCCGCTGGAAGACCGCGTGATGATCTGCGGCAGCCCCGAAATGCTGCGTGACCTCAAGCACATGATGGAAGTGCGTGGCTTCAAGGAAGGCAACACCACGAAGCCCGGCGACTTCGTGATCGAACGCGCGTTCGCAGAGCAGTGATCTCCCGGCCGGCTCCGGCGCCTGTCGATCAGGCCCCGGGCGCCGGCCCCACCCACCAGGACCCGCCATGTCTGCCACTCCACCCAAGACCCGGACAGCGTCCAGCCGATCTCCCACCGTGCGCAAGACGGGAGTGCGCGAGCAGGCCGCGCAGACCACGCGCGACAACATCCTGAAGGCGGCGACCAAGGTGTTCGCCCGCTACGGCTACGAAGGCGGCAGCGTGGAGAAGATCTCCAAGGCGGCCAAGTCCTTCGACCGGATGATCTACTACTACTTTGGCAGCAAAGAAGGCCTGTTCATCGAGGTGCTGGAGGAAACCTACCGGCGCATGAACGATGCCGAATCCAAGCTCGACCTGGACACCGCCAAACCGGTCGAGGCACTGCAGGCGGTGATCCGCTTCGTGGTGGGCTACTACCGCAAGAACCCCGAGTTCATCACCCTGCTCAACACGGAAAACCTGCACAAGGGCAAGCACATTTCCAAGTCGATGCGGGCCCGCGAATACTCGTCGCCCGCCATCGAGGTGATCCGCCGCGTGCTGGAGAGCGGCCAGGCGCAGGGCCTGTTTCGCAAGGACGTGTCGGCCCGCGATGTGTACCTGCTGATCGCCGCCACAGGCTACTTCTACATGTCCAACCGGCACACGCTGTCGGCCTTTCTGGGCGAAGACCTGGAGACACCCGACGCACTGGCGCACTGGGAAGCCTTCGTCATCGACAGCGTTCTGCGCACGGTGGCGCCCGGCCCCAGCCTGCCCAAGGGCAAGGCGGCAGCGGCCTGAAGGCCCCTCAGCCACTGCCGCAAAACCTCAACGATTTTCTGTGTGCGGGCCCGCAGTGGCCCGACGTCCCCACCCCACGAGGAGAATCCATGGCAGAAGCAGCAACCGGCGGCAAGTCGGGCAAAGTCGTCATCCAGAACATCGGGCTTTTGTTGTCGGGCGATCTGGACCGCCCCATCCTCGACGCGGACACTATCGTCGTGAACGACGGCCTCATCGTGGCCGTGGGCCGCTACAAGAACTGCGACACCGAACATGCGCAGACCGTGATCGATGCGCGCCAGACCTGCGTGGCGCCCGGCCTGATCGACAGCCATGTGCACCCGGTGTTTGGCGACTGGACGCCGCGGCAAAACCAGATCGGCTGGATCGACTCCACCATGAACGGCGGCGTGACTACGATGGTCTCGGCCGGCGAGGTACACCTGCCAGGCCGCCCCAAGGACATCGTGGGCCTGAAGGCGCTGGCCATTACCGCGCAGCGCTCGTTCGACAACTTCCGCCCCGGCGGCGTGAAGGTGATCGCTGGCGCCCCGGTCATCGAAAAAGGCATGACCGAGCAGGACTTCAAGGACCTGGCCGACGCGGGCGTGACGCTGCTGGGCGAAGTGGGCCTGGGCTCCGTCAAGGCCGGCTACGAGGCCCAGCAGATGGTGGCCTGGGCGCGCAAGCATGGCATCCAGAGCACCATCCACACGGGCGGCCCGTCCATTCCGGGCTCGGGCCTGATCGACAAGGATGTGGTGCTGGAAGCCGATGCGGACGTGATCGGCCACATCAACGGCGGCCACACCTCGCTGCCGTGGAAGCATGTGTGCGAACTGTGTGAGAAGTCGTCCCGCGCCATCGAGCTGGTGCACAACGGCAACGAGAAGATCGCCATCCAGGCTGCGCGGGCGGCCATCGAACTCAAGTGCCCGCACCGCGTGATCCTGGGCACCGACGGCCCGGCCGGCTCGGGCGTGCAGCCGCTGGGCATGCTGCGCATGATTGCGTTGATATCGAGCTTTGCCGATATCCCCGCCGAGCTGGTGTTCTGCTTTGCCACGGGCAACACGGCGCGCATCCGCAACCTGAACTGCGGCTTGATCGAGCCGGGCCGTGCGGCCGACTTCGTTTTCATGGACCGCGCCCAGCACACGGCCGGCGCGACGCTGCTGGAGAGCATGCAGCTGGGCGACATCCCGGGCATTGGCATGGTGATGATCGACGGCCTGGTGCGCTGTGGCCGCAGCCGCAACACGCCGCCCGCGACCGAGATCCCGGTGGTGCTGTAGCCGCCCTGCCAGCGCGCAAAAAAACGAAAGCCCGCGGTCAGCGGGCTTTTTGCACTGAGAAGCCGGCAGATCAGTACGTGTCGGCCACCCGCACCGCACCGGGCTGTGCACGCGGATAGGCAGGCTCTGCCGCGCGCATCGCCGCGCCGTCGTCCACGCGGAAGCCCTTGCCCTGCAGCACCACGGACGTGCCGACGGCCGGAGGCTGGGCGCGGGTGAAGCGGCGCACCGAGCCGTCTTCCATGCGCACGGCGATCTGGTAGACCGTCTGCGTGCGGGTGCGCTCTTCCACCTTGTGGCCCACATAGCCACCACCCACGGCACCCAGCACCGTGGCCGCCGTGCGGCCCGATCCCTTGCCCACCTGATTGCCCACCACCGCACCCAGCACGCCGCCGGCGACGGCGCCCACACCGGTGGCTGGTGCGGCCTGCTGCACGGCCTGCACAGACTCCACCCGGCCGCACGAGGCGCACACGGGCGCAGGGGCCGCGGTGCGCAGCGGCGGCGGCTGCATCCCGCGTGGGGCTTCGGCGTACCCCGGCGATGTCGGAGGTTGCGGAGTGGATGATTGATTTGCTATGTTACTTATAGCAATATCTCTTTGATTAGCTTGCGGTAGGGGCCTATTTGATTGAAAACCCTGGGGTTGCGCCGTGCCAGGAGCGGGTTGCGCAGCTGCCACAACGGGAACGGACGGCGCCTCGGCCGCGGACTTGCCGGCGTTCTGCACCACCAAGGTGGTGCCCAGCGCCACCACACTGACCCCCAGCACGCCAATGGCGCCCCACAGCCATTTGAGGGACGGGCCGGGGGCAGCGCCCATGGCGCCTGCGCGTGGCGCGGCGGGAAGAATTTGCTGGGGGGAGGGCGAAACGATGAGGCTCATGATTTTTCTCCGAAAAGATCCAGGTCACCAACACAACGCTGGATGGGTGGCCGCAGAGTACCTGCCGATGCAGGAAAACCGGACATAGCGGCTGTAAAGGACGTAAGAAGCTGTTTGCAACGCCCGGAAGGGCGGTGCAGGTCGGCAGCCTTGCGGCAGACTGCCCTTTTTTTTGAGGTCTACCGCTGGAGGTGCTGGATGGCTGCGCAGGCTGCACAAATTCGCATCGGGGTGTCTGGCTGGCGCTATCCGCCCTGGCGCGGTGGGTTCTATCCATCTGGGCTCACGCAGGCCAAGGAGCTGGCCTTCGCGTCGCGCCAGTTCCCGGCAATCGAGCTCAATGGCTCGTTCTATTCGCTGCAGCGGCCTGCCAGCTACCTGCACTGGGCGGCCGACACGCCCGACGGATTTGTGTTCACCGTGAAGGGGCCGCGCTACGTCACGCACCTTCTGCGCCTGCGCAATGCCGAGGTGGCAATGGCCAATTTTTTCGCCTCGGGGGTGCTGGCGTTGGGCGCCAAGCTAGGACCTTTCTTGTGGCAACTGCCTCCCAACCTGCCGTATGACGAGCCCGTGCTCGACGCATTTCTGGCCCGGTTGCCGCGGGACACCGACGCCGCGCTGGCGCTGGCCAGGGGGCGCGATCCTGCGCGCATGTCGGGCAAGGAATGGCTCGGGCCTGTGGAGCCGCTGCGCCTGCGCCACGCGCTGGAGGTCCGCCACCCGAGCTTCTGCCAGCCGCAAACGGTGGAGTTGCTGCGCCGGCACGGCGTGGCGCTGGTGGTGGCCGATGCGCCCGGGTACTGGCCCGAGGTGGGCGACGTGACCGCGGACTTTGTCTACCTGCGGCTGCACGGCGCGCAGCAGCTGTACGCCAGTGGCTACACCGATGCGCAGCTGGCCACCTGGGCCGGGCGCATCCGCGCCTGGGCGCGGGGCGCAGCGCCGACGGACATGACCCGGCTGTCGAACGCACCCGCAGCGGCCGCCCCGGCAGCGCACAACGTGTTCTGTTTTTTCGACAACACCGGAGAGAATCACGCGCCCCGCGACGCCCTCACGCTGGCGCGTTTGCTGGCGCTGGACGATCAGTTGCAGATCCCCGGCTGACCACCCAAGGCGCGTGCGCGATAGCTACCACCGCCTTAGAACATGTTCTTAGTCCCCCCGCGGCGCCGAGGCCGGCGGCATCACCGCGCCGCCCGCGCGCTCAGGCCGCTTGCCAAAGCCCGCTTCGTCCAGCGCCTTGGCGCAGCTTGCCGAAAACAGCAGCACCGCGGACGAGAAATAGATCCACATCAGCAACACCACCAGCGAGCCCGCCGCACCGTAGGCCGACACCACCGCCGCGGTGGACAGGTACCACGCCAGCAGCTGCTTGCCCACGGTGAACAGCGTGGCGCCGATGATCGCCCCGGCCAGGATGCAGCCCAGCGGCGGCTTGGGGCCCGCACCGATGCGCATCAGCCCCACGAACAGCGACACCGCAAAGCCAAACGCCACCACTTCGTTGAGCACCTGCATGGCCGGCGCCAGCGGCGCAAACGCCAAGTGCGACCCCGCCCAGCCCGAGAACAGGTGGATCAGCGTGGACAGGGCCAGCGACACCAAAAGCAAAAACCCCAGCGCCAGCACGTAGGCCAGGCCCCGCAGCCGCAGGGATGCCATGCGCCACCACGCGGCGCGCGAAGGTGGCGCCTCTGCGCCGCGCCACAGGTGTTCCAGCGCCGACTGCAGTTCCACAAAAACACCTGTAGCGCCGGAGATCAGCACCACAAAACCCACCAGCGATGCAAGGCGGCCTTCCGACGGCTCCTTGGCGCTGGCCAGGGCCTGCCGCACCACGTCGGCCACCTGCTGCCCCACCACGCTCTGCACCTGCGCGATGAGATTGCTCTCCAGGTAGGTGCGGTCCATCCACCACCCAAGCACGCCCACCACCAGCAGCAGCAGCGGGGCCAGGCTGAGCATGCCGTAGAACGACATGGCCGCGCTCATGCGCAGGCCGTCGGCATCGAGCCACAGGTTGATGGCGCGCCAGAAGGGCTGCAGCCAGGTCCACAGGGGCTCGACACGGTGCTGGATGCGGCGGAGCAAAGGCGGGGGGGTCATGCGGCGAGCCTAGGGCCGCGGGGTGCGCGCGTCCAGCCGCGCTTCGCTGCAAGCCGGGTAGGCTGGCGCCGACAACCGTGCACACCCGGTGGAACGGCGACAGCGCGAACATCGGCGGACCCCTGGCTGTTGCGCAGGTGACCGCGCCCCGCCCGCCGCTGCGCATACTGGGCGGCTTGCCCAGTCACCCGTCACCCGCCACCCCGCGAATGC
>SDXZ01000106.1 GCA_004210805.1 Acidovorax sp. | reverse complement strand
TGCATGTCGTCCCTGAAAACCTTATCGAGGTTCGCCACCAGAGCCTCCTGGCTGTCTGCTGCAAAAAGCTCCAGGGTTCGGCGGTTCACCTTCACCACCTTGAGGGCAGCGCTGCATTGCCGCACACGGTCCGGATCCTGCGCGAGGTGGAAACGAAGGTCTGTCACTCCTTGCGCTCGCCAGCTGTCAAAAAGCTGTTTCAAGGCACTGTAGTCCTCCAACCAGAGCGAGACCGGCGCCAGCTCGAACATGTGCTCAAAGTCCGCAGCTGAAGATAAAGAAGATGACACAGCAGATTCCTCCCAAGCCATTATTGTCGAGTGGTCCTGATCTTCTGTTGAGCCTTGGCAGGTGCCCAAACAAAAAGGCCGGCACCTTTCGGTACCAGCCTTTTTCCTTTGCATCTGATCGCTGCCCTGTCGGGCGGGTCAGCGCGAAGCTTGATCAGCGAGCAGGGCGCGCTGGGCGCTTGCGCGCATCGTGGGCCACGAAAGGCTTGGCACCACCACCAGCGGGCTTGGCAAAGCCAGGCTTGCGGCCGAAGCTTTCGCCATCACGGCGGGGGGCAAAACCACGGTCATCACGGCCACCAAAACCACCGCCGCCATTGCTGTCGCCACGGGGCGCGCCGCCACGTGGGGCGTCACGACCAGCAAAGCCGCCGCCGAAACCACCACCGAAGCCGCCACGGTCGTTGCCGTTACCACGGGCAGGGGCACCGCCGAACTTGCGGTCACGGCTGTCGCGGTCGTAACCACCGCTGGGGCGGCCACGGCCACTGAAATCACCACCAGCGCGGGGAGCCTGGGGCGAGCGCTGCGAAGGCTCCATGCCAGGGATCACTTCGGCCTTGAACTGCTGGCGGCTGTACGACTCAATGTCGTAGATCTTGCGGCGGTCGCGGAACTCGGCAAAGGTGATGGCCAGGCCATCGCGGCCCGCACGGCCGGTACGGCCGATGCGGTGGGTGTAGTCCTCGGCCTTCATGGGCAGGCCAAAGTTGAACACGTGGGTGATCGTGGGCACGTCAATGCCGCGTGCAGCCACATCGGTAGCCACCAGAATCTGGACCTGACCGGCGCGCAGCGCCATCAAGCGGCGATTGCGCAGGCCCTGGCTCAGGGCGCCATGCAGCGCAACGGCCGAGAAGCCTTCTTGCTGCAGGTCGTTGGCCAGGCCGTCGCACTCCACCTGGGTGCTGGCGAACACGATGGCCTGGTTGATGCCAGTGTCACGCAGCCAGTGGTCCAGCAGCTTGCGCTTGTGCTGGGCGTTGTCGGCCCAGTACAGCATCTGCTTGATGTTGGCGTGCTTTTCCTGGGGCGAATCAATGGTGACCTTCTGGACCGCCGAACCACCGTCGTGCATCACACGCATGGCCAATTGCTGGATGCGCGGCGCAAAAGTGGCGCTGAACATCATGGTCTGCTTGCGCTGGGCGGTCAGCTGGTTCAGTTCGGCCAGATCGTCCGAGAAACCCAGGTCGAGCATGCGGTCGGCTTCGTCGACGACTAGGAACTGCACCTTGTCGAGCTTGATCTGCATCGAGCGCTGCAGGTCCAGCAGGCGGCCAGGGGTGGCCACCACCAGGTCGGCGTTCTGCAGCTTGGCGATCTGCAGTTGGTAAGGCATGCCGCCCACCACGTTGGCCACGCGCAGACCACGGCAATGCTTGACGAGGTCGATGGCGTCGTGCGCAACCTGCTGCGCGAGTTCACGCGTGGGGCACAGGATCAGGGCACCTGGGGTGGCAGCCTTGAAATTGCGCGTGCTTGTGGGGTCCTTGCGCTTGGCGCGCTTGGGAGCGGGTTCGCCACGCTCAGCAGCTTCGGCCACGGAGCGGTCAAAAGCAGCGCGTTCTTCAGCTTCGGCAGCAGCTTGCTGGTTGATCAGCGTGTGCAGCACGGGCAGCAGGAAGGCGGCGGTCTTGCCGGAGCCGGTCTGGCTCGAGACCATCAGGTCGATGTACTTGGTGGCGTCGTTGCCGCCTGCCATGGCCAGGGGAATGGCCTTGAGCTGCACGCCGGTGGGCTGGGTGTAGCCCAGATCCGCCACGGCTTGCACCAGTTCAGGTGCGAGGCCCAGTTCGATAAAGCCGTTGGGTTCGGCAGTCACTGCCACGTCGGCGTCCAGGGCGTCAATGCCCACAACGTCAAGGGGGGACTGCACGAAAGCGTCGGCAACAAAGGAAGTATCTGCAGGCGCGAATTCGCCCTGCACCAAGGAGGTGTCGGTCATGATTTTTCTCTCACGAGGACGATCGCAGGCGTAGCCCGCGATTGGCTTCGTCAAATGGTTAAAAAACATCAACCATCAAACGAAACCTGCGCTGGCTCTAGGAATCAGGCCGGTGCGGGTGGGCTGTTATTCGCCAGTCCTGCACTGTCGAAAGACAGTGGGCTGGCTAGCCCGGTGTGTGAGGGGAGATGCACAATCTGCGAGGGCTTTCCCACGCAGCCAGCGATTATGGCACGGTTTAGGGTTTCCCCGCAATACCCTTTCACCACGCTGCCTCAAATAGATCGCGACGTGCTCTCGCATGGATGCGCCACGGTCGTCCATCGGGCTGCGCTTATCGGTGCCATGCTGTCCCCAGTGCGAGGCCCTCGCCGCCAGGCTTCACCTCACACCCATCCTTAGACCGACAACAGGTGCTTTCGGTAGTGCGCGAGTTCTTCAATCGATTCGTGCACATCGGCCAGTGCCGTGTGTTTCTGGGCCTTCTTGAAGCTGGTGTAGGCCTCAGGCTTCCAGCGTTTGGCGAGTTCCTTGAGGGTGCTCACATCCACGTTGCGATAGTGGAAAAAGCGCTCCAGCTTGGGCATGTAGCGCACCAGAAAGCGCCGGTCCTGGCCAATGCTGTTGCCGCACATCGGCGCCACGCCCTTGGGCACGTATTTCGAGAGAAAAGCGAGGATCTGCTGCTCCGCCTCTTCTTCGGTCACGGTAGATGCCTTGACCTTGTCGATGAGTCCACTGCGGCCGTGTGTGCCCTTGTTCCAGGCGTCCATCTTGTCCAGCAGGTCGTCCGATTGGTGGATCACAAACACGGGGCCCTCGATGCGGGGCTCTAGGTTGGGGCCCGTCACGACGACGGCGATCTCCAGCAGGCGGTCGGTGTCGGGCTCCAGGCCGGTCATTTCGCAGTCCAGCCAGACCAGGTTCTGGTCGGATTTGGCAAGGGCTTGAGGGGTGGGGTTGTTGGCTTCTGACATGGCGCGGATTGTCGCCGATGGCCTAAACTCGCCGCTCATGCCCATTTCCGACGCTTTTTCCCCTTCGATGGCGCTGACGCTCGCGTTTGCCGCCGCACTTTCCCTGGGCCTGGTTCTCAAATTCTGGCTGGCGACCCGGCAGATCCGCCATGTCGCCCGCCATCGCGCGGCGGTCCCCGCACCCTTCGCAGAACGCATCACGCTCACCGCCCACCAAAAGGCCGCCGACTACACCATCACCAAGGCCCGGCTGGGCTTGCTGGAGATGGCACTGGGCGCTGCCGTGCTGCTGGGCTGGACGCTGCTTGGAGGCCTGGATGTGCTCAACCAGTGGCTGCTGCAGGCCCTTGGCGGCGGCATGGGGCAGCAGTTGGCGCTGATCGTGGCGTTTGCTGCCATCGGCGGACTCATCGATCTGCCGCTGTCGCTGTATCAGACCTTTGTGGTGGAAGAGCGTTTTGGCTTCAACAAGATAACGTGGCGACTGTGGCTTGCCGATGCGGCCAAGGGCCTCCTGGTCGGTGCGGTCATTGGGCTGCCCATTGCAGCGCTGATCCTCTGGCTCATGGGCGCCGCGGGGCCGTTGTGGTGGTTGTGGGCCTGGTGCTTCTGGATGGGTTTTAACCTGCTCCTTATGGTGATCTACCCGACCTTCATCGCACCTCTTTTCAACAAGTTCCAACCCCTCGAAGACGAATCGCTCAAGGCCCGCGTGACCGCGCTGATGCAGCGCTGCGGATTCTCGGCCAAGGGCCTGTTCGTGATGGACGGAAGCCGCCGCAGCGCGCATGCCAATGCGTACTTCACCGGTTTTGGCGCGGCCAAGCGCGTGGTGTTCTACGACACGCTGCTGCGCCAGCTGTCACCCGGCGAAGTCGAGGCGGTGCTGGCCCACGAGCTGGGGCATTTCAAGCACCGCCACATCATTCAGCGCATCGTGGTCATGTTCGGGCTGAGCCTTGCAGGGTTTGCGCTGCTGGGCTGGCTCTCCAACCAGGTGTGGTTCTATACCGGTCTGGGTGTGCGGCCCAACATCTCTCTCGACCCGGCCCTCGCGGCCGCCCCCAATGACGCCCTCGCACTGCTGCTGTTCATGCTGGCGGTGCCGGTGTTCACGTTCTTCATCTCGCCCCTGTTCTCGCAGCAGTCCCGCCTCCACGAGTTCCAGGCCGATGCCTATGCCGTGGCCCAGGCCAGCGGCGCCGACCTGTCCTCGGCACTGCTCAAGCTGTATGAAGACAATGCCTCCACGCTGACACCCGACCCCGTGTACGTGAAGTTCTACTATTCGCATCCGCCCGCCACCGAACGGCTGGCGCGCATGCACACCCCCGCCCACCCATGACCACCATGCTGAAAAAGAAAGACTGGTCCACGCTGACCCGCCGTGCGCTGACCGCTACCGAAGTAGTCGCAAAACTGGCCCAACTCGAAGGCTGGAGCCTGACCGGCGACGGCGCCAACGTGGCCATCGAGAAGACGTACCACTTTGCCAACTACTACGAGACGATTTCGTTCGTGAACGCCCTGGCTTTTATCGCCAACGCTCAGGACCACCACCCAGACCTGTCGGTACACTACAACCGCTGTGTGGTCCGGCTCAACACCCACGATGTCAACGGCATCTCCTCCACCGACGTCGAATGCGCCGCCCAGTTCGACGCCCTGATCGCATGAGCCTGTTGTGCACGCCCTGCCATGGCTGAGCGCAGCGCCCTCATGGAAGGCACCGTGGTCGCCAGCCACGGCCGCCACTGCATGGTCGAGACGCCGGACGGAGAGCGCCGCATCTGCCACCCACGCGGCAAGAAAAACCAGTGTGTGGTTGGTGACCGCGTGCTCTGGCAGTCGCCTCCTCCCGGCCAAGGCGACGAGGGCACGATCGAGAAGGTGCAGCCACGGCGCAACCTGTTTTATCGCCAGGACGAGATCCGAACAAAGTCCTTTGCGGCCAACCTCGACCAGATCCTGATCCTGATTGCGGCGGAGCCCGTGTTTTCAGAAAGCCAGCTCGCCCGCGCGCTGATTGCGGCCGAAGCGGAGGGCATCAAGCCCATCATCGGCTTGAACAAGAGCGACCTGGTCGAGCCCTTTGCCCGCGCCTGGCAGCGCCTGCTGCCCTACCGCCACATGGGAGAGGGCCAGCACTACGGCGTGCTGCCCCTGTCGCTGACCCTGTCGAGCGATGTGGACCGCGCCTTGCTGATGAAACACCTCGAGGGCAAGACCACGCTGGTGCTCGGACCTTCGGGGTCGGGCAAAAGCACGCTGATCAACCTGCTGGTGCCGGGCGCCACGGTGCTCACCGGCGAAATCTCACAGGCGCTGAACTCCGGCAAACACACGACCACCAGCACGCACTGGTATTGGATGGATGCGGAGCGCAAAACGGCCCTCATCGACTCGCCGGGCTTTCAGGAATTCGGGCTGCAGCACATTGCCCCCACGCAACTGGCGCCCTGCATGCCTGACATTGCGGCCCACGCAAACCACTGCAAGTTCTACAACTGCACCCACTTGCATGAGCCGGGTTGTGGGGTGCTGGATGCAGTCAAATCAGGGCCTGGCGCTGGTGGAATAAGCGCTACACGCTATAAAATTTATAGCGACCTGTTTGAAGAGCTGGGCCACACGCGGTATTGACCGCACTCGCGCCGCCGGAGACCGCATCGCGCGAGCATTGACGCGCCTCGCCTCTTACAGCTCCCCTTACACCAGCGCACCTGAGGAACTGGCTCTGTCCGGCCACAGGCTGCTCTCTCTTCGGGGGAAGCCGCGCGCAGTGGCTCGTGGGGCCGGTTAGCTACCCCAGCAAACGCGCCAAGGTGAGCAACGCCAGCAGCAGCATCCACACCACCACTGAGCGCCAGACCAGGCCCACCACACTGCGCAGGTGGCCCACTTCGGGCTCGCGGCCCGGCGTGGCGTCGCTGTCGCCCAAATCGGCATCAATCTCCAGCCCCTGGGGCGTGTGCAGTTCGGTGCGCGCCTTCAACGCCTCGCCACCCAGGCGCACGTTGATCGCGCCGGCGGTAGCCGCCAGCACCACACCGTCGTTGTCATTGGGAAAGCGCTGGGCATGAAAGCGCCAGCCCTCGATCGCCTCTTCAAAGCTGCCGACCACCGCAAAACTCAGCGCCGTCAGGCGGGCCGGGAGCCAGTCCACTGCGGTCCAGGCCTGGGCCGAGGCCTGCTGCAGCGAGGCGCTGGCCGGCTGGGCGCCGGCGCGTTGCTTGTACTGCCAGTAGCGCGATACGAACTCGGCCAACCGGTACAGCACAGCGCCCGTGGGCCCGAGCCCCAGCGCCGCGAGCACCGAGAACCAGGCCAGCACGCCAAACACATGCCGGTGCGCTGCCAGCACCGAATACTCGATCACGTGGCGCACGATCTCGCTGCGCGGCAGCGCGCCCACGTCCACCTGCTGCCAATGCGCCAGCCGCTCGCGGGCGGCGTCTTCGTTGCCCTCTTCCAGCGCGTCGCGGATGCCCGTGAAATGGTGGCTGAACTGCCGAAATCCCAGCGTGACATACAGCACAGCCACGCTCCAGAGCACGGCAAACGGCCAGCCCAGGCCCCACAACAGCAACCAGTGGATCGCGAGCGTGATGAGAGCTGGGACGATCACCGCAAGGCTCCAGGCCACCCAGCCGTGGTGTGGTTTGCCCGCGTCGAAATTGCGGCTCACGGACAGCGCCCAGGCACGAAGGCCAGCATGGATGGGGTTGCTGCGAGCCAGCGGACGTGCCTGCTCGATCAGCAGGGCGAACAGGATGGCGAAGAAACTCATGGGGGGCAATGATACTGGCGCTTCACCCCGGCGCGCCTTGCTGCACTGCGGCGATCAAGCCTGCATGAAACGGTAGAAATTGCGCAGCATGCCGGCCGTGGCGCCCCAGATGAAATGGGTTTTTTCGCCGTCGTGGAAGGGCATGGAGAACCACTCGCGATGCACCCCATCATGGTCGAACACATGGCGCCGATGGTTGGCCGGGTTGAGCAAAAAGGCCAGCGGCACTTCGAACAGATCGGCCACTTCGTAGGGGTTGGGCTGCAGCACGCAGTCGGGCCGCACCAATGCCACCACGGGCGTGATGATGAACGACGAACCCGTCACATACGTGGGCAGCGTGCCCAGCACCTCAACAAACTCCCCGGCCAGCCCCACTTCTTCCTGTGCTTCGCGCAGCGCGGTATCGGCTGGCGTGGCGTCCTCAGCGTCGGCGCGCCCTCCTGGGAAGGCCACCTGCCCCGAATGCGTGGACAGGTGCGTGGTGCGCTCGGTCAACAGCACCGTGGGCTGGTCGCGCAGCATGATCGCGAGCAGCACGGAGGCGTGGGCAGGCTCGCGGTTCATGAACTTCTTTTCGGCCACCACCTCGGGCTCCCACTGGGGTGGGTGGGCAAAACGCGCGCGCAAGGCCTGCGGTGTCTGCGCCTCGACCGGCACAGCCGGCAGGTGCGTGTCGACGCCCGCGACCGGCACCTGGCGCGGATCGAAATCCGGCAGGCTGGACAGCGGGACGATGACGGACGAGACAGCGGGGGGCGACGAAGAGCTCACGGGGGGCTGAAAAGGAAGAAAAGGAAAGGGGCGGGCCTGAAAGTTAAAAAGCCGCTACAGGCAATCGCTGTAGCGGCTTGTCAGGACTGGGCCGTAGTGCCCACCTGGTCCGATCAGGCGGCCGTCGTAGCGGCAGCAGCTGCCTTGTTGACGCGCTGTGGCAGCTTTTCCTTGATACGTGCCGACTTGCCGCTGCGCTCACGCAGGTAGTACAGCTTGGCACGGCGCACATCGCCGCGGCGCTTGACTTCGATGTTGGCGATCAGCGGGCTGTAGGTCTGGAACGTACGCTCCACGCCTTCGCCGCTGGAGATCTTGCGCACGGTAAAGCCGCTGTTCAGGCCGCGATTGCGCTTGGCAATCACCACGCCTTCGTAAGCCTGCACGCGCTTGCGGGTACCTTCCACCACATTCACGCTCACGATGACGGTGTCACCAGGAGCGAATTCGGGGATGGTCTTGTTGAGGCGGGCAATTTCTTCCGCTTCCAGTGTCTGGATCAGGTTCATTTGGATTTCCTTGGGATCTTGACCGCGCCAAAAATGGCTGCATCGGGATTGATGTCTCAGTGTCTTGCGCAAATTTGCAAAAAGACGGCCGGGCAGAGGATCGAAAAGCCTCTGATTATAGCAAGCTAGCCGAGTTTGGCCAATAAGGCCTCGTCCGCGGCGGCCAAACGGCCCGCGCGGCGGGCGGATTCAATCAGGTCGGGGCGGTGTTGGGCGGTGATGGCCAGCCGCTGGTCGCGGCGCCAGCGCTCGATCTGCGCATGGTGGCCAGACATCAGTGCGGCGGGCACCTGCTGCCCTGCCCATTCTTCGGGACGCGTGTAGTGCGGGCAGTCGAGCAGGCCATCCAGCGCCGGGTTGAAGCTGTCGAGCTGGTGGCTGCCCTCGTCATTGAGCACGCCGGGCTGCAGGCGCGCCACGGCATCGAGCAACGCCATGGCGGCAATCTCTCCGCCCGACAGCACAAAGTCCCCCAGGCTGATCTGCACATCGACATGCGCGTCAATGAAGCGCTGATCGATACCTTCGTAGCGCCCGCACAGCAGCACCGCGCCGGCACTAGCGGACCATCGCTCCACGGCCGCATGGTTGAGCGCGGGGCCGATGGGCGAGAACAGCACCAACGGAGCCTGACTCTCGGTGGGCTCTGCCCGCTCGCTGCGGATAGCAGACAGGCACCGCGCCAGGGGCTCGGCCAACATCACCATGCCGGGGCCGCCGCCAAAGGGCCGGTCATCCACACGGCGGTAGTTGCCGTCTGCATAGTCGCGCGGGTTCCACAGCCGCACATCGACCTGGCCGCTGGTGTAGGCGCGGCGTGTCACGCCGCTCGCCAAAAACGGCGCAAACAGCTCGGGGAACAGGGTGATGATGTCAAAGCGCATGGTGCGCAGCGCGGTCAGTGCGTGCCAATCAGTAGTCGGGCTGCCAGTCGACCGTGATGCGCTTTTCGGGCAGATCCACCTTGTCGACGAAGGCCGAAACAAAAGGAATCATGCGCTCCTGCGGCTTTCCGTCCTGCTCGTAGCCAAGGACCAGCACCGTCTGCGGACCGGTGGACATGAGCTCCTGCACCACGCCCAGCGCCACACCTTCCCGGTTGATGACCGACAGCCCAATCAGGTCGACCCAGTAGTACTCGTCCTCCGTGGTGGAGGGAAAGCTCGAGCGCGGCACAAAGATGCGCGCACCGCGCAGTGCTTCCGCCGCATCGCGGTCGTCAATACCCTGCGCCCAGGCGACCACGGTGTCGGAATGGTTCTTGGCCTGGCGGATGGGCAGCAGCAACGTGCCAGTAAAGGTCTTGGCACCGCGCTCGGACGGCTGCAGGTACCAGCGCTTGGCCGAGAACAGCACCTCGGGATTGCTGCTATGTGGCAGCACCTTGAACCAGCCCTTGATGCCCCAGGCATCGGCGATGCGGCCCACTTCGACGGCGTCGGCGGGCAGCTCTGTGGGTTCAAGGGTCAGATGGGCAGCCATAGCAGTGATTCATTCCAGAATAGGAAAAGGGCGGGTTCCGCTCGGCAAGCCGACGGAACCCGCCCTTTTCAGGGAGCTTTAAGCGGCCTTCTTGGCGGCTTGCTTGACCAGGCGGTCCACGGTAGGCGACGTTTGGGCGCCGACGCCAACCCAGTAGGACAGGCGATCTTGAACGATGCGCAGGCCTTCTTCGGTTTCCTTGGCGGTGGGGTTGTAGAACCCGATGCGCTCAATGAAGCGGCCATCACGGCGCACGCGCTTGTCAGCAACGACGATGTTGAAGAAAGGACGACCTTTGGAGCCGCCGCGGGAAAGTCGAATGACGACCATGATTTATCCTTCGGGTGGTGAACTCCGGCAACATTTGCCGTGAGCCACTGTGTTCGCAACCATATTCGCAACGCTTGAGACACGCGACATGGCCACCCGGCCAGCGACACGCTGCAAAGCCCGCGATTATATCCACATCTGTTTTCCATGCCCAATATTCGTCCCAGCACTGACGCCGACCTGCCCGCCATCACGGCCATCTACCGCCACCACGTCCTGCACGGAACCGGCACTTTCGAGATCGATCCCCCGTCTGAAGCCGACATGGCAACGCGCCGCGCCGACGTGCTGGCCAAGGGCCTGCCCTGGATCGTGGCCGAGAAGGACGGCCGGGTGCTGGGCTATGCCTACGCCAACTGGTTCAAGCCGCGCCCGGCCTACCGTTTCTCGGCGGAAGACTCGATCTACGTGGCTGAAGACGCCCGCGGCCTGGGCCTGGGCCGCAAGCTGCTGACCGAGCTGACCGCGGCGGCCGAGGCCGCCGGCGTGCGCAAGCTGCTGGCCGTGATTGGCGATTCGGCCAACGCCGGCTCCATTGGCGTGCACCGTGCGCTGGGCTTTACCGATGTGGGCGTGATGCGCTCGGTGGGCTGGAAATTTGGCGCTTGGCGCGACATTGTGCTGATGGAAAAGTCACTGGGCGCGGGCGACACCACGTCGCCGGAATAATCCCCGAATGAAAAACAAAACCCTGGCGGCGTGGCTCGCCTTTCTGGGCGGGCCGCTGGGCCTGCATCGCTTTTACCTGCATGGCCTGTCCGACCTGCTGGGCTGGTTGCTGCCCCTGCCCACGGCGCTCGGTGTCTACGGCATCCAGCGCGTGCAGCAGTTTGGCCAGGACGACCCGTACAGCTGGATGCTGATTCCGCTGCTGGGCTTCACCATTGCCGGCTGCGCGCTGCAGGCCATCCTGTTCGCATTGAAGACGCCCGAAGCCTGGAACGCCCGCTACAACCCCGGCGCCGAACCCGACGCCGCCCCGGGCCGCACGCGCTGGCTGACCATTGGGGCCATCGTGGCGTCGCTGATGATCGGCACGGCCGTGCTCATGGCCAGCATGGCGTTCAGCTTTCAACGGTATTTCGAGTATCAAATCGAGGAAGCGCGCAAGATTTCGCAGTGACCGTGCCTGCGGGGTGACGCTCGCTGCAGTGCGGCATGCGCCGCCGTCCGTCCGCCCGCCCGCAGAGCCGACAAAAAAAGAAACGCCCCACAGAATTGGCATTCCATGGGGCGCCAGCGCTTGTCAGATAATCGTTTATTGCTATCTATTCAGGAGCAAAAAACCACAACATCAAAAGAGCTGCAGGCTGATCCAGTACGCGACCGCTGCCACGAAGGCACTGGCCGGGATGGTCAGAATCCAGGCCCAGACGATGTTGCCCGCCACACCCCAGCGCACGGCACTCGCGCGCTGCGTGGAGCCCACGCCCACGATCGCACCCGTGATGGTGTGCGTGGTGGACACCGGAATGCCCAGCGTGGTCGCGAGAAACAGCGTGAGCGCCCCGCCCGTCTCGGCGCAGAAGCCGCCCACGGGCTTGAGCTTGGTGATCTTCTGGCCCATGGTCTTCACGATGCGCCAGCCGCCGAACATGGTGCCAAGGCCAATGGCCACGTAGCAGCTGATGATGGTCCAGGTGGGTGGCGAAGCATCGGTGGCCGACGTATACCCGGTGGCGATCAGCAGCAGCCAGATGATGCCGATGGTTTTTTGCGCATCGTTGCCGCCGTGGCCCAGGCTGTAGGCGCCGGCAGACACCAATTGCAAGCGCCGGAACCATTTGTCCACACGGCTGGGCCGGGCGCGCCGGAAGATCCATGCCACCGCCACCATCATGATCGAGCCGAGCGTGAAGCCCAGCAGGGGCGAAACAAAGATGAACGCCACGGTCTTCAGGATGCCTGCCGACACCAGCGCACCCGCGCCGGCCTTGGCGATCACCGCGCCCACAATGCCCCCGATCAGCGCGTGCGACGAGCTGCTGGGGATGCCGTAGTACCAGGTGATCACGTTCCAGGTGATGGCGCCCACGAGCGCGCCAAACACCACATGGGTATCGACCACCCCCGGCTGCACGATGCCTTTGCCCACGGTGGCGGCCACCGAGAGGTGGAAGATGAAGATCGCCACGAAGTTGAAGAAAGCAGCGAACAGCACCGCCTGCGCGGGCTTGAGCACCCCCGTGGAGACCACGGTGGCAATGGAGTTGGCAGCGTCGTGGAATCCGTTCATGAAATCGAACAGGATTGCCAGCGCCACGAGCAGGACCACGACCCACAGGGCCGCTTGCACGGTTTGTACGGGTTCCATGCTGGTCAGCCGGGGATCAAGAGTTCTCGAGGACGATGCCCTCGATGCAGTTGGCCACGTCTTCGCACTTGTCGGTGATGGTCTCCAGCAGCTCGTAGATGGCCTTGAGCTTGATCACCTCGCGCACATCGGGCTCTTCGCGGAACAGCTTGCTCATGGCGCTGCGCATCACACGGTCGGCGTCGGATTCGAGCTTGTCGATCTCTTCGCAGGTCTTGAGCGCGGCCTCGGCGACAGCCGGGTCAGCAATCTTTTCCAGCAGCTTCACCGCGTCGCGCACCCGCTCGCAGCACTTGAGGCTCAGGTCCGTGAGGCGCGTGATCTCTTCCGTCATGTGGCGCACGTCGTACAGCGCCATGGTCTCGGCGGAGTCCTGGATCAGGTCGGCCACATCGTCCATCGTGTTGATGAGCGTGTGGATCTGCTCACGGTCGATGGGGGTGATGAAGGTCTTGTGGATGGCCTTGTTCACCTCGTGCGTCACGCGGTCGGCAGCACGTTCGGCGTTGTCCACGTCCTGGTTGTACTTGTCGCGCAGGTGCGGGTCGTTGTAGTTGGCCACCAGTTGCGAGAAGGCCCGGGCCGCCTCCACGATGCGGTCTGCATGCTGGTTGAACATCTCGAAAAAATTGCCTTCGCGTGGCAACAGCTTGGCAAACAGCATGGGAGCTCCTGCAGG
>SDXZ01000105.1 GCA_004210805.1 Acidovorax sp. | reverse complement strand
AGCCGCCAGCACTTGCAAGAGTTTGGCTTTGAGCCCGATGCGTCCATCCTGGCGGCCAAGATGGAGATCCCGGAAGACAAGATCCGCAAGATCATGAAGATCGCCAAGGAGCCGATCTCCATGGAAACGCCGATCGGCGATGACGACGACAGCCACCTGGGCGATTTCATCGAGGACGGTGCCAACACCGCCCCCATCGAAGCTGCCATGCAGGCCGGCCTGCGCGATGTGGTCAAGGACATCCTGGACGGCCTCACGCCGCGCGAAGCCAAGGTGCTGCGCATGCGCTTCGGCATCGAGATGACCAGCGACCACACGCTGGAAGAAGTGGGCAAGCAGTTCGACGTGACCCGCGAACGCATCCGCCAGATCGAAGCCAAGGCGCTGCGCAAGTTGAAGCACCCATCGCGCTCGGACAAACTGCGCAGCTTCATCGATTCGCTGTAAGCAGCCACTCGCTGCGCCGGCCAAGCTGCATCAGGTCAGCGAAACGCCCTGCCCCGCAACCGCGGCGCAGGGCGTTTTTTATGGCCCGCTGCGCGCGTTTACCCTGATACTCTCGACAGCAGACTGACAGCCTGGGCAGTGACCATTGGCAGCCTGCCTTCAGTCACCCTGCAGCTGCGAAGTCAAGCCGTCAAGCCGTCAAGCCTGCTGGCGACCACCGCGCAACAGCGACTTCGCTGCAAACCGGTTGCGCAAAGAGGCTGTGTCCCGTCCCCGTTCCATCACGAGGTAATCCATGACCGCCATCAACCGCCGCAAGGCCATCGCGCAAACGGCCCTCGCCGCCACTGCGTGGACAGCCTTCAACCCTGCAGCCTGGGCGCAAGCCGGCAACAACGCTGCGGCGCCCCGCGCCACGGTGGCCAAGGCCTCCAAGCTGGCGGGCACCCTGCGCATCGTGATCCCGGCCAACCCGGGCGGCGGTTGGGACCAGACGGGCCGGGCGCTGGGTGCAGCCCTGGTTGCCGTGGGCGCGGCAGACCAGATCGAATACGAAAACATTGGCGGCAAAGGCGGCACGATTGGCCTGGCCAAATATGCCGAGAAATACGGCAACGATGCCAACACCCTGCTCATGGGTGGCATGGTGATGGTGGGCGCGGTGGCGCTGCAAAAGCCCGCGGTGGACCTCACCCAGATCCAGCCACTCGCGCGGCTCACCAGCGACTACCTAGTGGCTGCCGTAGCGGCCAAGTCGCCCATCAAGACCGCCAAGGACTTGACCGACGCCATGCGCGCTGATCTGAAGGCGGTGCCCGTGGCCGGTGGCTCTGCCGGCGGGGTGGACCACATCTTTGCGGGTGTGCTGGCGCGCGCCGCCAAGGCCAGCCCCGAGGCCCTTGTCTACAAGCCGTTTGCCGGCGGCTCCGAGGTCGTGGATGCGGTGATCTCGGGCAGCGCGGCCATGGGGCTGTCAGGCTACAGCGAGTTCAGCGATGCGATTGCGGCGGGCAAGCTGCGCGCCATCGGTGTGTCGTCGCGCCGCAGCGCCTTTGCCCTGCCGGCCTTTCGCGAGCAAGGCGTCGACGCGACCATGGCCAACTGGCGCGGCGTGTTCACCGGCAAGGGCGTATCGGCCGCACGCATGGCCGAGATGCTGGCCGCCGTTGAGGCCGCCACGGTCCATGAATCCTGGGTCCGCACGCTCAAGAACAATCGCTGGGAACCCTCTTGGCTGACGGGCAAGGATTTGGCAGAGTTCATGGAACTGGACCTCACCACCGCGCGGGTCATGGTGTACCTGCTCAAGCTCAAGGCTTGAAGCGCCACACCACCGGGCCGCTGGTGTTGTACCCCCCGAGGGGACGGTGCAGCCGGCTGTGCTGGGCTGCACCCAGGCCAGCGCCGCGCTGGTCGAAGGTCCTGTACCTGGGCCACAGCGCGATAGAAACCGAAAACGACTTCCGGGAGCCGACCGATGAAAATGTCCAACCACTCCATCGGCGCACGCATGGCCACCGCCCTGGGCCTGGTGCTCGCGCTGCTGCTGGGCGCAGCGCTGTTTGGCATCGCGGCCCTGTACCGCAGCCTTGGCACGTACGAAACCACGGTGCAGGAGCGCGTGGCCCAGGAACGCGCGGTGAGCCGCATGGAAAGCGAGTTCAAGACGCAAGTGCTTGAATGGAAGAACACCCTGCTGCGCGGTGAAGACTCGCGCAAGCGCGAGCTGCATTGGGCCGCCTTCCAGGCCAGCGAAAAGCGCGTGGCCGATGCCGCCAAGGCGCTGGACCCGCAGCTGACCGACGCGCAGGAAAAAGCGGCGCTGCAGAAATTCACCCAGGCCCACGCCCAGATGGCCGAGGGCTACCGCAAGGGCTTTGAGGTGTTCCAGTCGCTGGGCTTTGTGCCATCGGCCGGCGATGCCGATGTGGCCGACATCGACCAGGGCCCCGCCAAGCTGCTGACCGCGTTGAGCCAGCAAGTGGCGGCCAGCAGCGCGGCGATTGCCGAGCAGGCGGCGCTGAATGCACGGCGTGCGCTCATCAGCAGCCTGGTGGCGCTGGCGCTGGTCACGGCGCTGGGGGGCTGCGCGGGCTGGCTGCTCACACGCTCGGTGGTGCGGCCGCTGCGGGTGGCGGTCTCGGTGGCCAACAAGGTGGCTGCGGGCGACCTCACCACCAACATCGAAGTGGTGGGCCGGGACGAGCCCGCGCGGCTGCTGGAAGCCCTGCGCACCATGCAGGACAACCTGGAGAACGTGGTGTCCGGCGTGCGCAGCAATGCCGAGGGTGTCGCCAGCGCTAGCGCCGAGATTGCCCAGGGCAACGTGGACCTGAGCATGCGCACCGAAGAGCAGGCCTCGTCGCTGGACGAAACCACGTCATCGATGCAGCAGCTGCAGGCCACCGTGCAGCAGAACGCCTCCAACGCGCAGCGCGCGAGCGAGCTGGCCAAGAGCGGCGCGTCGGTGGCCCAGCGCGGCGGCGATGTGGTGACGCAGATGGTGACGGTGGTCCAGGGCATCCAGGAAAGCTCGCGCCGCATCTCCGACATCATTGGCGTGATCGACTCCATCGCGTTCCAGACCAACATCCTCGCGCTGAATGCCGCAGTAGAGGCCGCGCGCGCCGGCGAACAGGGGCGTGGCTTTGCGGTAGTGGCCAGCGAGGTGCGCAACCTCGCCACCCGCAGCGCCAGCGCTGCACGCGAGATCAAGGCGCTGATCCAGACGAGCGTGGAGCGCGTGCAGGCGGGCTCGGACCTTGCCCGCAACGCAGGCAGCACCATGGGCGAGGTTGTCTCGTCCATCCAGGGCGTGAGCGCGCTGATGGACGAGATCAGCCAGGCCAGCGCAGCCCAGACCGCGGACATGCTGCGCGTTACCCAGGCCATCGTGCGCATGGACGAAACCACGCAGCAAAACGCCGCCTTGGTGGAAGAAAGCGCGGCCGCAGCCGGCAGCCTGAGCGGCCAGGCGCGCCAGCTGGTGGAAGCGGTGGAGGTGTTTCACCTGCGTGGCGGGCACCGGACTCTGGCACTGCCGCCGGTGGCGCGCTGAGCGCACTTTCAGGTGATGGCGGCAGCGTCGTGGCCGGTGCGAGCAATGGAACTGATGAAAAGCGCGTTGCTAACAAATTAATAGCAACAAAACCTTATACATCAAGCGCTAGGCACCAATTTTCTTCATATTTTCGTCCTGGGCGGCTATCACAATCGATCGATCAATCCATCAATCGATCTTCAGCCCGGACTGCTTGACCAGCTTCGCCATCCGTGCCACCTCGGCGCGGAAGAACGCAACCGTCGCATCCGGCGCGGTGGGCTGCAGCTGGTAGCCCTGGGCCAGCAGGGCATCGCGCACCTCCGGCACGGCCAGCGCGGTGCGCACGCCTTGGTAGACGCGCTCGGCCTCTGCCTTGGGCAGGCCCGCGGGCCCGACGATACCCACCCAGCCATCCAGTGCGTACTGCGGCAGGCCCTGCTCGGCAATGGTCGGCAGGTCCGGCAGCAACGGCGACCGGGTGGTGGACGACAGGCCGATGGCCTTGAGCGTGCCGGCTTTGACATGCGGCGCTGCCACCGCCACCGCGATGAACGCGAGCTGGATCTGCCCGCCCATCACATCGGCGGTGAGCGGGCCCATGCCCCGGTAGGGAATGTGCTTGATGTCCACCTGCGCCTCGTGCACAAACATTTCTGCCGCCAGGTGCAGGATGGTCCCGTTGCCCGACGACCCGTAGTTCAGCGCGCCGGGCTGCGCCTTGGCCAGGGCGATGAGTTCGCGCACGTTCTTGGCGGCGACGGACGGGTGCGCCACCAGCACGAAGGGCGTCGCGCCAATCACGGTGATGGGGGTGATGTCATCGACCGCGTCGTAGGGAATATTCTTGAAGACGCTGGGGTTCACCGCGTGGTTGTTGGACACCATGCCCAGGGCCGATCCGTCCTTCGGCGCCTTCACGATCATCGAGGTGCCGGTGATGCCGCCCGCACCGGGAAAGTTTTCGATCACCACCGCGCGCCCGAGCGACTTGCCCAGCGCCGGGCCAAAGGCGCGCGCGACACCATCCACGCCGGACCCGGCACTCACCGGCAGGATGAGGCGCAGCGGGCGGTCGGCCGCGGCCTGCGCCCAGGAGCTGGCGGGTACCGCCAGGCCGGCGGCTGTCAGCGCCAGCAGTGCGGCCAGCGTGGTCCGGCGGTGTGGGTCCGTGGGCTGGCCGGGGGATGCCGGCTCAAAAAGATCGTGTTCCATGGCGGTTGTCTCCGTTGTGGTGGGGATGGCATCCAGGTCCCGGCGGTGCGTTGCCACCGGGCTCACTGGCTTCAGGCCACGGCGTGGCTGTCTTGCAGCGCCTTGATCTGCTCGGTGGTGTAGCCCAGCTCCTGCATCAGGGCCGCGGTGTGCTGGCCCAGCACGGGCGGCTGCAGCCGCACACCCAGGCGCTGGCCGTCCATGCGCAGCGGGAACAGCGTGGTGCGCACGGTCTCGCCCGCCCGCTCGCCGTCGGGCAAGGTGATGTCGGCCAGGCCACCGGTGGCGATGAGGTGCGGGTCGTCAAACAGCTGCTCGGGGCGGGAGATGGGGGCAAATGGCAGGCCGTGTTTTTCAAAGATGGCCGCGAGCTCGGCCGCGCTGTAGGCAGCCAGACGCTGGCGCAGGTCGGGCATCAGTGCGCCGCGGGCACGCACACGGTCGTTGTTGGTGGCCAGCAGCGGGTCGGCCTTGAGGTCGGCAAAGCCCATGGCGTTGCAGAAGGTGATCCATTGCGCGTCGCTCACGGCGGCCAGAAAAATCTGCTCGCCATCCTTCACGCTGAACACGTCGTACAGCGCCCACGATGAAATCCGGTCGGGCATGGGCGCGGCAGGCTGGCCGGTGACGGCGTACTGCATCATGTGCTGGCCCACCAGGAAGACGTTGTTTTCGAACAGGGCCGAGTCCACCTCCTGCCCGCGCCCCGTGATGCCGCGCTGCATCAGCGCCGCCATGGCACCGATGGCGCCGAACATGCCGCCCATGATGTCGTTGACGCTGGTGCCCGCGCGCAGCGGGTCGCCCGGGCGGCCCGTCATGTAGGCCAGGCCTCCCATCATCTGCACCACTTCGTCGAGCGCCGTGCGGTGTTCGTACGGCCCGGGCAAAAAGCCCGTGTGGTTCACGTAGATGAGGCGCGGGTTCTGCTGGCTCAGCGCCGCGTAGTCGAGGCCATATTTGCCCATCACGCCGGGCTTGAAGTTCTGGGCCACTACATCCGCAGTGACGGCCAGCTTGCGCGCCACTTCCAGTCCTTCGGCGCTGCGCAGATCGAGCGCAATGCTCTTCTTGTTGCGGTTGAACATGGGGAAGAAGCCGGCGCCGGCGCCCAGCAGGTGGCGCGTGCGGTCACCGTCCACCGGTTCGACCTTGATGACCTCGGCCCCCAGGTCGGCCAGCACCATGCCGCAGGTGGGGCCCATGACCATGTGCGTGAATTCGACAACGCGCAGGCCCTGCAGGGGCAATGTGCGGGATGTGGAGGCCTCGGCGGGCTGGTCCGGCTGCTTGGATGAGGAAGAAAAGGCGGTGTGGGAAGTCATGGGGCAACGATACGGGATGGAGGGAAGCACACAGCCGTTCAGCCTGTGACGACAGCGTGGGCTGCGCGCCCGGTGTCAGCAGACGAAGAGGCTGCACCTGCGTCAAATCCGTCACCCGGCAACCCCGCCTGCCACAGCGTGCCGTGCAGGGTCTCGCCCGCCAGCCAGCCCGCCACGCGCTGGCGCAGCACCAGCAGTGCGGGCAGGTCAATGCCGGTGGCCACACCCATGCGCTCGAGCATGAACACCAGGTCTTCGGTGGTGACATTGCCGCTGGCACCCGGCGCGTGCGGGCAACCGCCGATGCCGGCCAGGCAGGCGTCAAACCGCGTGATGCCAACCTGCCACGCGGCGTAGGCATTGGCCAGCCCCAGGCCGCGCGTATCGTGAAAATGCGCACACCACAGCCGCTCGCCCACCAGCGCGCGCGCCTTCTCAAACAAGCGCGCCACCGACGCCGGGTCGGCATAGCCCACGGTATCGGCCAGGCTCACGCGGTCGGCGCCCGCATCGAGCAAGGCCTGCATCAGCCGCAGGACTTCGCTCTCAGCCACTTCGCCCTGCAGCGTGCAGCCAAAAGCCGTGCCCACGCCGCCTTCGATCAAGGTGCGGCTCCCGCTGGCATCGCGCAACGCACGGATGCGCGCCACCTCGGCCACCACTTCATCGGGCGTCTTGCGCAGGTTGGCCAGGCTGTGGGCATGGCTGGCAGACAAGGGCACGACCATCAGGTCGGCACCGCATTCGAGGGCGCGCTCTGCCCCCTTGTAGTTGGGCACCAGCACCGAGGCGAACAGGCCCGGCAGCCTCTTGGCATGCGCCAGCACCTCGGCCGTGTCGGACAGTTGCGGCAACAAGCGGGCAGGGACAAAGGACCCCACCTCGATCTCGCGCTGGCCCGCGGCGTAGGCGGCGTCGAGCCAGTCGATCTTGTGGGCGGTGGAAACGACGGTGGCAATGCTTTGCAGGCCGTCGCGCAGGCCGACTTCGCGCACCACTGCGGTGGGGGTGCCCAGCGTTGGCATACCGGTGGGCAGGGTGTTTGGCGATGCAAGGTTGCTCACGGGGTTCTCCAGTTCCAGGTGCGGAGGCCCATTCTAGAAATTCCAAGCTGAATCAGAAAATCCATTTAGGAAGCCATATGATTCCAAATCGGAATATCTAAACCGCCTACCTGACATGCGCGACCTCGACCTGCAAACGCTGCGACTCTTTGCCACCGTCTGTGAACACCGCAGCATTGCGCGCGCGGCCGAGCAGGAGTCCATCGTGGGCTCGGCCATCAGCAAGCGGCTGGCGCAGCTGGAAGACACGGTGGGCACGCCGCTGCTGGTGCGCAAGCGGCGCGGGGTCGTCCCCACCCCCGCGGGCGAACGCTGCTGGAGCATGCGCGCACGATGCTCACCAGCGTGGGCCAGATCGAGCGAGACATGGCGGCGTATGCCACCGGCACGCGCGGCCATGTGCGCATGCTGGTCACCGCGTCGGTCATGGCCGAGTCGCTGGCCGACGACGTGGCAGCCTTTCTGCAAGACCCGGCGCACCGCGACATCCAGGTGAGCCTGGAAGAACGCGTGAGCCCGGACGTGGTGCAGGGCATCCGTGACGGCAGCGCCTCGGTGGGTATCTGCTGGGACGCGGCCGACCTGTCGGGGCTGGAGGTCTGTGCCTACCGCAACGACCACCTCGCCGTGGTGGCGCACGAATCGCACCCTGTGGCGCAACGCCAGAGCGTGCGTTTTGCCGAGGTTCTGGACCACGAATTCGTCAGCATGCCGGCGCTGAGCGCGGTGCAGGTGCTCCTGGCCCGCGCCGCAGCGGTCGAAGGGAAAATGCTGGCCCACCGCGTGCTGGTGTCCAACTTTGACGCCGCCCTGCGTGTGGTGCGCGCCAACCTGGCCATCAGCGTAGTGCCGCAAGAGGTGGCCTTGCCGTTTGCAGCGATGGCCCCGGTGCGTGTGGTGCCGCTGAGCGACCCCTGGGCCCGCCGCCGCTTTGCGATCTGCTACCGCAGCGAACAGGCGCTCAGCCCGGCGGCGCGCTTGCTGGTGGGTCATCTGGCCGGGCTGGGGGTCGATGCTTCTTAGCTCCCGTGAGTGGGAGGGAAGCACGGGGCGTGAGGTGAAGAGTGAAAGCGCGATCGCTGTAGACCCTGCAGTCCGCGCAGAACGGACATCGCAGACACCAGGCGTTCGCAAGTCACGGGCACCGGTGAACGGACCTCCGAATCTGCACCCTGCACCTGCACCCTGCACCTGCACCTGCACCTGCACCTGCACCTGCACCTGCACCTGCACCTGCACCTGCACCTGCACCAGATATTTCCATTGATTCCGTGGCCTGTTCTGCGCACCGCGCAATCACCGCCACGGCGACATTGAGGCCCTGTCGGGCCGATGAATGACCGCCTCTGAGCGCCCCGCTGCGCAGCTGCAGGCAGCGTGGCCCCGTCGCAACAGTTTGATATGTAACGCCCTATTTTTGGGGGTTAGCGCATATGTGGTGTGCATTGTGAGCTACCAAACTTGTAGCAAAATCGGTTCCGGGCTATAGTCAACGCACAACAGCAGGCGGCCTGTATCCGCCCGCACCGAATTTCGATCCAACACTTGCGCGAGGAGAAGCGTCCATGAGCTCCAAAGAAAATGCCGCCATCAACCAGTTGTTCGAGCGGCTCGAATGCCGGTACGCACTGCGCGTGCTGTGGGCCCTGAAGGACGGCCACCCGCAGACGTTCCGCCTGCTGCAGGACAGCGTCGGGGGCATCACCCCCAACACGCTCAACACCCGCATCAAGGAGCTGCGCGAAGCCGGCTTCGTGGACCATGGCAGCGACGGCTACACCGTCACCCCCTCCGGCGCCGACCTGCTCAAGCGCCTGTCCGACGTGCAGGCCTTTGCCACCCGCTGGGTCGCCGGCCGCGCCAAGAAACAAACGCCCTGACAGCTGGGCCCCTCCCCGCACCCGCAGGGCGCCGCCAAGGCAGCGGGGTCGCTTAAAATACCAGTCTAAATAGCTGCTAGGCATATCCATGCGGCGTTAGCAGCTATATTTTTAATAGCATTCGAGGAATTTGATCATGGCATTGACCACCACCGCATCCGGCCTGCAGTACGACGACACCACCGTGGGCGACGGCGCTGAGGCCACCAAGGGCCAGAACGTGTCGGTGCACTACACCGGCTGGCTGTACAACAACGGCGAGCAAGGCGCCAAGTTCGACTCCAGCCGCGACCGCAACGATCCGTTCGAATTCTCGCTGGGCGGCGGCATGGTCATCAAGGGCTGGGACGAAGGTGTGCAGGGCATGAAGGTCGGCGGCCAGCGCACGCTGATCATCCCCGCCGCCCTGGGCTACGGCGCACGCGGCGCGGGCGGCGTGATCCCCCCAAACGCCACGCTGAAGTTCGATGTGGAACTGCTCAAGGTCGGGCGCTGAGCCCTTTCACCCCGGCGGCCCACAGTGGCACCCGAGCAAAAAGGCGGCCTCCAGGCCGCCTTTTTTATGGCTGCGCCGTGCTGTGCGCAAACCACCCAACACGCACAGACCGAACTCAGTCGAAAAGCGCCTTGTCGAGCCGGGCGAACTTCTCATCGCCCACCAATTCGCGGATCTTGGGGGCCAGCGTTGCCAAATCCTCAAAACTGCCCGCGCCTTCCACCGCCAGGTTCAGGCGAAACCCGCGCAAACCCATGCTCGAGGTCAACTGGGTGGCAATCGGGTAGGCCGCCTCGTAGCGTTCTTTGGACGTGCGCCCCGAGCCCTCGACAGGCGAGGCCACCGTGCCCAAATCCATCGCGGCTGCGGCCGATGCAGCGTCTTCGGCCGGAGCGGGTTGGGGCTTTGCAGCGGCCGGCACGCCCTGCCCCGCCAGCGGCTCCAGCAGCCCCTGGTCGAGCATGGCCTGCACATCGTCCTGGGTGATGCCCATGGCTGCGGTGGCGGCCAGCACCTCGCGGGTGGAACGCTTTCCGTCAAAAAGAATGAACGCCGAGCGTTGGCGCGAACTGAGGCTGCCGCGCCGATCCTTGAGTGAATCGAGCCCAGCCTGCGTTTTGACGAGAACCATGAATCTCCTTGACGTGAACACTGGCCGGGCATGGCGCAAGCCGCCTCCTCCACCAATGATTGAAGTCCAGATTCGCACGTTTGCGCGCGGTTGAAAATCGGGGTTTACGCATAACGCGGGGAACGCTGGCGACCACGCTGAGGGGCGCCTGGGTACTGCGCTGCTGCTGCCGTCCCGGCAGAACTACAACTCAGACCGGACGCGCGGCAGCTCGGGCGCGGGCCGTGTCACCCAGCTCACCACCAGCGCCACCAGCAGACCGGTGGGCACGCCAAACACGCCGGCCGAAATGGGCTGAATGCCAAACCACAGCCCGTCGGCCAGCATCCAGCTGGGCAGCGCCCGCATGGCGGACACGTGCGACAGCATGTAGTAGACCGCGACGCCCAGGCCCGCCAACATGCCTGCCACCGCCCCCTGGCGGGTGGTGCCGCGCCAGAAGATGCCCAGCACCATCACCGGCACAAACGCCGAGGCTGCCAGCGAAAACGATGCCGACACCATGGGCAGGATCTCGGCCGGCTTGAGCGCAGCCACGAAGGCCGCCGACAAGGCCACCGCCAGCAGCGTGAACTTGGTCAGGATCACGCGCTGCTCGGGCGAGGCTCTCCGCGGCGTGTCGTGGAAATACAGGTCGCGCACCAGCGCATTGCTGATGGTGAGCAGCAGCCCGTCCGCAGTCGACAGCGCCGCCGCAAGGCCACCCGCCGCCACCAAGCCTGACACCACGTAGGGCAGACCGCCCAGCTCCGGTGTGGCCAGCATGATGAGGTCGGCCCCCAGGCGGATCTCGCCAAACTGCACGATGCCATCGGCGTTCACGTCTTCCACCGACAGCAGCGAGCCGTCTACCCGCGCCCATTGCGCCATCCAGTTGGGCAGCGCCTCAAAGCTGCTGCCCACCAGGTTCTGCATGACCTCGAACTTCACCAACACAGCCAGCGCCGGGGCGCTCAAGTACAGCAGCGCAATGAAAAACAGCGACCACGCCACCGACGCCCGGGCCCCGCCCACCGTGGGCGAGGTGTAGTAGCGCGTGAGCAAATGCGGCAGCCCGGCCGTGCCCACCATCAGGCAGAACATCAGCGCAAGGAAGTTGCGCCGCGTGAGCTCGTACTCGCGCTGCTCCTCCGGGCTGCCATTGGGGTCGCCCACGTAGGCCTGGCTGTGCAGCGGCAGCCCGCCCAAGGGACGGGCCCGCTCATAGTTCTCACGCATCTCGCGCGTCCAGCGCTCGCGGGCCGCGGCGGCATCGCGCGGCAGCGCGGCGAGCTCCCGGCTGGCCGTGACGATCAGCCCCACATCGGCGTTCTGGGCCCGCAGGGCGCGGATGCGCTCACGCCCCTTTTCGCGCTCGCGCTCCAGGGCACCTTCCACGTCTTTCAGCCGCACTTCGTAGTCTTTGGCGCGTTGCAGGTAGGTCTGCACCACCTGGTGCTCGGCGGGGGAGTCGAGCAGCTGGGCTTCCAGGTCGGCAATCTTGCTGATCTGCGTGCCATACACCAGCGGCGCAAGCGGGTTGCCCAGCTGCTTGTACGCCAGCCAGGACACCGGGATGAGGAAGGCCAGCAGCAGCACCACGTACTGCGCCACCTGCGTCCAGGTGATGGCCCGCATGCCGCCCAGGAACGAGCACAACAACACGCCCCCCAGGCCCAGCATGATGCCGATCTCGAACTGCACGCCAGTGAGGCGCGAGGCAATCAGCCCCACGCCGTAGATCTGCGCCACCACGTAGGTGAACGAGCACAACACCGCCGCCAGCGCCGCAATCACCCGCGGCCAGCGGCCACCGAAGCGCACGTGAAAAAAGTCTGGCACGGTGTACAGGCCCATCGCACGCAGGTGTGGCGCGATCAGCATGGCCACCAGGCAAAAACCGCCCGTCCAGCCCAGCAGATAGGCCAGCCCCCCCGCCTGCCCCGGGGTGCCGGAGAACCCCTGCAGGTACAGCGCACCCGACAAGCTGATGAACGACGCCGCACTCATCCAGTCGGCCGCTGCCGCCATGCCGTTGTACATGGGCGGAATGCCCCGGCCAGCCACGTAGTATTCCTCCGGATCGGTCGTGCGCCCATAGACGCCGATGCCGGCGTAGACCATGACGGTGAGGAAGAGAAAAATCGGGCCGATCCAGTGGCGCGACAGGCCCTGGTGTTCGGCCCAGGTCATCAGCGCGAGGAAGGCCAGCACCCCGGTCACATACAGCGCCAGGATGCGGTGCAGCCGCCAGAGGTAGGCCCGGCCGGCGGCAGGCGGAGTGGGATCAGCCATGGGGTGGGGCGGCATCGCCGGTGGGTGCTGCCGCAGCGGCAGAAGCCAGCGCCGCGGCCTTGCGCTCGGCATCCTGTTGCTCAAACCGGTTCATGGCCCAGGCGTAGCTCACCACGATGGCGATGAACACCAGCACTGCGCCCTGGGCCGCAATCCAGTAGCCCAGGGGCCAGCCAGAGACCACGATGCCCTGCAGGTCCCGCGCGAAATACGTGGCCACAAAAGAGACCAGCGCCCACAGCAGCAGCAGGCCGCCTTTGAGCTTGAGGTGGCGCACGTCGTGCAGATCGGGCGGGAACGGGCCCGCCATCTCCACATCGGGCGGGCGTGGGGGCTGCGGTTGCGACGACTGCATCACGAACCCGGAGTCGGGGGGTGCGTAGCGCGCATCACAGCCCCCGGCGGTCAGCCCGCCAGTTGCTGCCAGGTGGCAATCACGCTGTCAGGATTGAGCGAGATCGACGAAATGCCTTCCTTGGCCAGCCACTGTGCAAAGTCCGGGTGGTCGCTGGGGCCCTGGCCGCAAATGCCGATGTACTTGCCCTCGGCCAGACAGGCCTTGATGGCCTTCTCCACCAGCGCCAGCACGGCGGGGTCGCGCTCGTCGAAGTCCTGCGCCAGCAGCTCCAGGCCCGAATCGCGGTCCAGGCCCAGGGTGAGCTGGGTCAGGTCGTTGGAGCCGATGGAAAAACCGTCGAAGAACTCCAGGAAGCGCTCGGCCAGGAT
>SDXZ01000316.1 GCA_004210805.1 Acidovorax sp. | reverse complement strand
CCCCATGACCGCCCCCTCCCCGCCTGGCCTGCCCGCTACCTGCGCGACCCAGCCCTGCGTCGCCGGGCCGAGTGGGGCTTCTGGGCCACGGTGCTGCTGGTGCAGGCCGCATTCAACAGTGTGGTGACCTGGCTTGACCTGGCCGCAGCCGGCCGGCGCCTGATGCCCTGGGAGCCGGCGCTGTGGGAGCTGTCCAGCGTTGTGGTGATCGCGGCGCTCATCCCCGCCGTGGCGGCCTTCGAGCGGCGCTTTCCGCTGCACTGGGACACCCTGGCGCGCCACCTGCCCTGGCATGCGCTGGGCAGCGTGGCCTACTGCACGCTGCACCTCATCGGCATGGTGGGCCTGCGGTATGTGGCCTACGCCGCCATGGACGCGCCCTACCGCCCCGGCGACTGGTGGGCGGTGTGGGGATACGAATACCTCAAGGATGTGCGCACCTACGGGCTGATCCTGAGCGCGCTAGTGGGCTACCGCTTCTTGCTGCTGCGGCTGCAGGGCGAGGCCCGGGTGCTGGACGCGCCCGAGCCTGCGGCGGCCCCGCCATCCACGCCCACGCCGGCCAACGACGCGCAGCCCCCTGGGGACGCGGCCACCACGCCGACGCCGTACCACGCGCCGCCTTCGGATGCGCGTTCGTCTGCCGAGGCCGCGCCGCCACCCCCCACGCGGCCGGAGCGCTTCCTGGTCCGCAAACTGCGCCGCGAATTCCTGATCGCCGCGGGCGACATCGCTTGGCTACAGGCCGAGGCCAACTATGTGGGCCTGCACGTGAACGGCCATGACTACCTGCTGCGCTCCACGCTCACGGACTTTCTCACGCAGCTCGACCCGGCGCGGTTTGTGCGCGTGCACCGCAGCTATGCGGTCAACCTGGACGCTATTGCAGAGATCGAACCGCTGGACAGCGGCGATGCGCGCTTGGTGATGAAGGACGGCAGCAGCGTGCCGTGCAGCCGGCGGTACCGGGAGGGGCTGGTGCCGCAGACAGGCCAGGCATCCCATCCCGGGTCCACCCCCTGATATTGATGTCCGAGCCCTTGTGGCCCTCAGCCAACAAGGGGCCATCACCCGTACCCGGCGCCTGCAGATGGGCGCCCACCGCCTCCGCGCCATGTCGTGTCGTGGTCACCCGACCGCGCGATCAGCCCGCGCCACCCACCGTGCCAGCAAGCCGCTGCTCGACGAGCTGGATTTCCTGCAGCACTGCGGAAACCAACTGCTGCCGCTCCATTGGCAGCTGCAGCAAGACGGTGTTGTTGTTGTCCGATGAGGCGCACAGATGCAGGCATGTCGGCGCTCCATCCGGTCCGTAGAGCAACCGCACCGTGCGCGTCGACCGTTCCGGATGCCATTGCACCTCCCGAAGGAAATAGGTGCAGGCGCCCGCGGGCAACGCTGGCTGCGGCACCAGGCCCAGATCGGTCACCAGCAGTTGATGCAGCTCGCTGCGGTTCATGCCCGTGCTCCGCGGGGCCTCACTGGCCCTGTCCATCGGAGCGACCCGGCGCGGCGCGCAGGAACCCATCGCCACCACACCGGCCCAGGGCCTGATGGGGCCGGAGCGCGCTCAACGCAGCGCCCCGTGCGGTGGCACCGGCGGCCACTCGGGCGGCCGCGACCCCATCTCGGCCTCGACTTGGCGCAGCATGTCGGCCAGCGTCTTGCCCGGCTCCTGCCGGAACTGCTCGTCCAGCACCACCAGGTCCACGATGCGGTCGATACGAAAGCCGCGGAAGTCGCCGCGCAGCTCGCACCAGGCCGACAGCGTCCAGACCTTGCCCCAGTAAAAACAGCCCAGCGGGCGCAGGCGGCGCCGGCTGGCGCGGCCCTGCACGTCGGCATAGTTGACGTCGACCACATGGCGGCTGTGCACGGCTTCGCGCAGCGACTGCAGCGTGGCTTGGGCCCGCGGATCAAGCCCCACGGATGGGGCGTACAGCGCCTGCGATTCGGCGGCCGCGCGGGCCGCTGGCGGCAGCACCGACAGGATCTTGCCCAGGGCGCCTTCCACCTCGCGCGCCAGGCCCGCGTCCAGCCAGGCCTGCGCCAGCCGGGCCGCGGCGACCAGCGCGTTGGCCTCGCCCTGGCTGAACATCAGCGGCGGCAGCTCAAAGCCCGCGCCCAGGCGGTAGCCCACGCCCGCCTCGCCCTCGATGGGCACGCCCTGGTGCTGCAGGTCGGCCACATCGCGGTAGATGGTGCGCGGCGAGACCTCCAGCCGCTCGGCCAGGAACGCAGCCGTCGAAAGGCGCCGGCCGCGGATGAGCTGGACGATCTGGAAGAGGCGGTCAGCGCGGCGCATGGGTGAGGGGGCGGATTTTCAAGGTTTTTTGGCTACTAGCGCTTATTCCATAAGCACTTTTAGCTATCATAAATATAGCACTACAACGGGGCCGAGGCTGGGGGAGTGCAGCCAGCCCTTACGGCAACTTGGAGCCTGGCGCACGGCGGCCACCGCGCGTGGGCGCGGGGCTGGGCCCAGGCCCGTCCTGCACACGCAGCAGCCGGCCTTGTTGCACCACCACATGGCCCTCGGCCTCCATGCGCTGCATCTGCCGCTCCACGCCGCCGGGGTACTTGGGGTTGAGACTGCCATCCGCCTTGAGGGTGCGCCAGTACGGCGTGGGCGTGGTCTCGCCCGAGCGCTCGTCCTCGTCGGCCGCGCGGGCCACCAGCGTGGCAAAGATGCCGGTCGTCACCACACAGCCCACCTGCGCGCCGTGCGCCTCGGCCAAGTCCGCGGCCAGGGCGCGCACGGTGCTGAGCTGGCCGGCCGGCACGCGGCGCATGGCAGCGTCCACGTCCCGCGGCGAGGGCACGACCATGAGCCCCTCGCCCAAGCGCGCCACCAGCGCCGGGGGGATGGGCTTGACCTGCGGCAGGTGCTTGTAGGCTGCCAGTCTGCTGCGCCAGGGTGTGGCGCCAGTTGCTGTGACGGAGGGGTCGGGGGTGTCGAAGAGGTGGGTCGC
>SDXZ01000315.1 GCA_004210805.1 Acidovorax sp. | reverse complement strand
TGTTGTCCATGGAGCAAGGCGGCATCGACTGGCCCAGCTCCTGCCGCAACGGCACCTGCCGCACCTGCATCGGCATGCTGACCGAAGGTGAGGTGCGCTACGCCATCGAATGGCCCGGCCTGACCGCTGAAGAAAAGGCCGAAGGCTGCGTGCTGCCCTGCGTGGCCTATCCAACCAGCGACGTGCGGCTGGAAGCGTTCAGCTTCTGACGCCAGCCACCATGGTCTGACCCCGGGGCCAGCGTCGCGGCCGGGTGAGCGGCCCGCTTGCTGCGGCGCACGTTCCTCGCCCAGAATCTCTCCACATTCATCGCCACGGGAGGGAGGACGCCATGAACGCCCCAGAGATGCCGGCTGCGCCAGCCGTACACACCCCGGGCGGCGGCACCCACGCCCCGACCCGCGAGGCCGTCCTGGCCGAGTGCATCGCCGCAGACACGCAGTGGGCAGCCCACCCCGGCCGCAACCTCGTGCTTTTGTTCGACGGCACCGGCAACATCCTGGGCAACCCGCAGGACACCAACGTGGTGAAACTTTTGCGCATGCTCGGCAAGGGCCATGACCCCTCGGGCAGCGGGCCCACGCAACTGGTCTACTACGACCCCGGCGTGGGCACGACCAACGAATTTCCGGCGGACGGCATCGTGTCCAAGGCCAAGAACCAGCTGCGGCAGCTGGCGGGGCTGGCACTGGGCAGCGGCGTTTTTCCCAACATCGCCGAGGCCTATCGGTTCCTGGTCAACACCTACCAACGGGGCGACCGCATCTACCTATTTGGTTTCTCGCGCGGCGCGTTCACGGCGCGTGCGGTGGCCGGCATGCTCAATATGTACGGCCTGATCCACACCGAGGGCCTGCCGCTCATTGAGACCCTGGTGCGCACCTACTTCGCGCCCAGCGGCCGAAAAAACCAGGCAGGCACCAAAAGCCGCGAGTCCTTCGCGCGGGATGTGATCGACAACTTCTCGCTCGGCCGCACGCCGCTGGCGCATTTTGTGGGCGTGTGGGACACGGTGGAGGCCATCGGCAGCGGCCTGCTGGGCGGGATCAAGATCAGCAACTCCACCGATTTCGCCTGCAAACGTTTTACCCACGTGCGCCACGCCCTGTCGCTGCACGAATCGCGCAGCAAGTACGCGCCGCGGCGCTACACCGATCCGCACTTCACCAGCGAGGAGCAGGCCTGGCGCAGTTACGACCAGCGCTGGTTCCGCGGTGTGCACAGCGATGTGGGCGGCTCGTATGCGCGCGACGGGCTGTCCAACCTCACGCTGGCATGGATGGTGGACGAGGCCTTGGCCCAGGGCCTGCGCGTAGACCGCAGCCGGTTGCACCCCGGCGACCCCCTCACCGCCATGCACGACCAGGCCTATGACTGTCCTTACTGGGTCTGGACGGGTCTCAACGCGCGCGAGCGCTTTGCCGACGACTTCATCGACCCCACGGCCCAGCCGGTGGGTGGCGCCGTGCCCGCGGGAACCGTCCCCCGCACGCAGCCCTGGCGCTGGCTGGGCATGGCGCTGGCGGTCGCCACGGTGGTGCTGTTTGCCATCACGCTCCAAATGGACCGCGCCGCCTGTAACCTGGGCGCAGCGCCGGGGTGGGTGCAGGCCCTGCCGTCGGGCTTTCAAGTGTCGGCCCACTGGCACAGCGGCTGGGGCGTGGCCTGCGGAGGCACCGAGGGCGTGCACCGCGCCATCGCCTGGGATTGGGCCCTGCTCGCCAGCTATGTCCTGTGGCTGGCCTACCCGGTGGCGTGGGCCCTGCGGCGGCGCGTGGTGCGGGCCGTGCCGCCGGGCCGGGCCCTGGGCTGGCTCTACCGCCATGCGCACTGGACGATGGGCCTTCTGGTGGCGTCGGACCTGGTGGAAAACTGCGCCACCCTGCACATGCACCTCCCGCACTGGCCTACGGTGCTGACCGGGGCCAGCACCATCAAACTGCTGTCCCTGCTGGTGCTGGCCTGGGTGATCGTGGCGGGCGCCCTGGCCGGGCGCAAGGGTGGCCGCCCGCCCGCGTGACCCGTGTCGCCGCGCCCCAACTGCACTAAAATCCACGCTTTTGGGGCGCAGAGCGCTCCCGCACCGTGCGCTGGCGCCGCACTGCACGCTCTTTGGAATCGGCTCTACCGGGCCGTGGCCGGATCAGCGTGCGGTCACGCCACCCGCGCCGCTCACCGAAAGCCCGTCTCCATGACCTCCCCCCTCACCCCTGTGCCGATCTCGCCCGTCGAGGACATCGTGGCCGAGATGCGCGCCGGGCGCATCGTCATCCTGGTGGATGAAGAAGACCGTGAAAACGAAGGCGACCTGGTCCTGGCTGCCGACCACGTGACTCCTGAAGCCATCAACTTCATGGCCCGCTTCGGCCGCGGCCTGATCTGCCTGACCCTGAGCCGCGAGCGCTGCGAACGCCTGCGCCTGCCGCCCATGGTGGCGAGCAACGGCACCAAGATGGGCACGGCCTTCACCGTCTCCATCGAAGCCGCCGAAGGCGTGACCACCGGCATCTCGGCCGCCGACCGGGCCCGCACCGTGCAAGCCGCCGTGGCGCCCACCGCCGTGGCCTCCGACCTGGTGCAGCCCGGCCACATCTTTCCGCTGCAGGCCGTGGAAGGCGGCGTGCTCATGCGCGCAGGCCACACCGAAGCCGGCTGCGACCTGGCCGTGATGGCCGGCTGCAGCGCCGCGTCGGTGATCTGCGAGATCATGAAGGACGACGGCACCATGGCGCGCCTGCCGGACCTGCAGATTTTTGCCGCCGAGCACGGCCTCAAGATCGGCACCATCGCCGACCTCATCGAATACCGCAGCCGCAACGAATCGCTGGTCGAAAAGGTGGGCACGCGCGTGCTGCAGACGGCCTTTGGCGCCTTCACCGCACACGCCTTCCGCGACAAGCCCAGCAAGGAGCTGCACCTGGCCCTGGTCAAGGGCCAGTGGGGCGCCGACGACGTGGTGCCCGTGCGCGTGCACGAGCCGCTGTCGGTGCTGGACGC
>SDXZ01000104.1 GCA_004210805.1 Acidovorax sp. | reverse complement strand
CCGGGCCGCCTCCACGATGCGGTCTGCATGCTGGTTGAACATCTCGAAAAAATTGCCTTCGCGTGGCAACAGCTTGGCAAACAGCATGGGAGCTCCTGCAGGGGGATCGGTTTTTTAGGGAAGAGACAAAGCCATGACAGAAGCATGACTTTTTGATGACCCGGGAAGTTTAACCGCCCGCCCTTTGCGCCTTACAGCGCGGCGGCCCCGCAAGCCGACCCGCTGCAGCCCAGGCGGTCAGGCGCCGCGGAAGATGAAATACACCGCGCCCACCAGGCACAAGCCCGCCCAGAGATAGTCCCACTTGAGCGGTTGCCCCATGTAGAACACCGCAAAAGGCACGAACACCGCCAGCGTGATCACCTCTTGCATGATCTTGAGCTGCCCCACGTTGAACTGCGTGAACCCGATGCGGTTGGCGGGCACCTGCAGCAGGTACTCAAACAGTGCGATGCCCCAGCTCACCAGCGCAGCGATGTACCACGGCGATGCCGCCAGATTCTTGAGGTGTCCGTACCAGGCAAACGTCATGAAGACGTTGCTCGCCGTAAGCAGCAGCACGGTCTGTAGAGGTATGGGCAGGGATTGAAGAGTGTTCATAGGGCCGACGCCAGCGGGAAAAGGCTGAATTATGAGCAAAATTGGCCTCTAGCGCTTATTCAATAAGCGCTGGTAGCTATGTAAACAATAGCAACATGCACCCGTCTCGGAACGCGAAACTTCTAAACGGTGTGGCAGGGCTGGATGGCCACGGGCAACTTTGCGCCCTCTCCCCATTGCCCGCCTGCCCGCCCCGCAACGCACCTGTTTGCGGCCCGAGGGCGCGGGCCAGCCCGCGCCCCAAGGCCCCATCCGCGATGGTCAGCGTACTCCTACAGCCACCCGCCGCTCACTCCCACGCCCAGCCCCAAGCAGCGCAGTAGATTGGTCTTTCCCCTTTCGCAGGGCGGTCGCTTCGGCCCCGCCCTCTTCGCTCAACCTGACGGCTTTGAACAGGACCTCTCCATGACGACCCACTCTTCCCTTCGCGCGCTTCCCCTGGCGGTGGCCATCGCCGCCTGCGCGGGCCTGGGCGCACACGCGCAGACCAGTAGCTCTTCTTCCGCATCCGGCGCGGCCGCGCAGGGACGCACGTCGGACCGCAACTCGGTGCTGCCTTACACGCAAGACGGCTATGTCGGCATGAGCGCTGGCCGCTCCAACTACAGCCTCAGCAACGGCCCTGCAGGGCTCGGGCTGAGCCAGGACGACTCCGGCAACGCGTTCAAGATCTACACCGGCGGCTTTTTCCACCGCAACATGGGTGTCGAAGTGGGCTACCTCAACGCCGGCACCGCACGGCGCCTGGGAGGCGACACCAAGGCCCACGGGTTCAACCTGAGCCTGGTGGGGCGCGCTCCGCTCAATGAACAATTCGACATCTTCGGAAAACTCGGCACCACCTACGGCCGCACGCGCACCTCGGGCGTGGCGGGCACGGGTGTGGCCATGGGCAAGGAAGACGGCTTTGGCCTCTCGTACGGCCTGGGCGCACGCTGGGCCTTCACGCCGCAGTGGGCGGCGGTCGTGGAATGGGAACGCCACAAGTTCAAGTTCTCGGACGGCGACGACTCGGTGAACCTCACCACGGTGGGTTTGCAGTACCGCTTCTAGGCGGCTTGTCCGCACTCACCGCCTGATCGATCGACAGCCTGGGGTGACCACAGGCAGACCCATCGGTCAGGCGGCAAGCCAAGCCCCACAAAGCAAAAAGCGCGGCTCGAAAGAGTCGCGCTTTTCCTTTGTGGGGGCCTCATGGCAGAAGCCGTCCTCCCCCAGAGGGCCGCACACCGCGTGCCCTGGTCTATCACTCGCCCAGGTAGGCCGCCCGCACCTTGGGGTCGTTCAGCAGATCGCGGCCCGGGCCGGTCATGGTGATCAGGCCGGACTCCATCACGTAGCCGCGGTCGGCAATCGCCAGCGCACGGCTGGCGTTTTGCTCCACCAGCACGATGGTCACGCCCAGGGCGTACACGTCGCGCACCACTTCAAAGATCTTGTCGACCATGATGGGCGACAGGCCCATGGAGGGCTCGTCCAGCAGCAGCACCTTGGGCTGGCTCATCAGCGCGCGGCCCATGGCCAGCATTTGCTGCTCGCCGCCCGACATGGTGCCGGCCAGCTGGTCCTTGCGTTCGCGCAGGCGCGGGAAGATGGTGAACATCTTTTCGATGTCGGCCAGGATGCCCGCCTTGTCGCGGCGGATGTAGGCACCCATCTGCAGGTTCTCGGTGATGGTCATGCGCGCGAACACACCGCGGCCTTCCGGCACCATCACCAGGCCTTCCTTGACCAGGTCCCAGGCGCCCTTGCCCTTGATGCTCTTGCCCAGGTACTCGATGTCGCCATCGTTCATGCCCAGGGTGCCGGTGATGGCCTTCATGGTGGTGGTCTTGCCAGCACCGTTGGAGCCGATCAGCGACACCAGCTCGCCTTCGCGCACTTCGAAGTCCACGCCCTTGACGGCCTGGATCCCACCGTAGGCCACTTTCAGGCCCTTGACCTGCAGCAGTATCTTGTTGGATTTTTCGGCCATTCTCAATGTCCTCCGGTGCCCAGATAGGCCTCAATCACTTTTTCGTTCTTTTGCACTTCGGCAGGGTTGCCTTCGGCAATCTGCTTGCCGTAGTCGAGCACCGTCACGCGGTCGCACAGGCCCATCACCAGCTTCACATCGTGTTCGATGAGCAAGATGGTGCGGTTGTCGTTGCGGATGCGGTCGATCAGCTCGCGCAGTTGCACCTTTTCGGTGGCGTTCATGCCGGCGGCCGGCTCGTCCAGGGCGATCAGTTGCGGGTCGGTGGCGAGCGCGCGGGCGATCTCCAGGCGGCGCTGGTCGCCGTATGACAGCGTGCGCGCCTTGTAGTCGGCAAACTTGCCGATGCCCACGTAGTCGAGCAGCTCCTGCGCGCGCTTGGCAATCGCGGCTTCTTCTGCCTTGAAGCCCTTGGTGCGCAGCACGGCGCCCAGCAGCCCGGACTTGGTGCGGATGTGGCGGCCCACCATCACGTTCTCAAGCGCCGTCATTTCGGCAAACAGGCGGATGTTCTGGAACGTGCGGGCAATGCCCGCCTTGGCCACTTCGTGCACGGCGGTGGGCTCGTAGGGCTTGCCCGCCAGCTCGAAGGTACCGCTGTCGGGCGTGTACAGGCCGGTGATCACGTTGAAGAACGTCGTCTTGCCGGCGCCGTTGGGGCCGATCAGGCCATAGACCTGCCCGCGCTGAATGGTGATGCCCACATCGGACAAGGCCTGCAGGCCGCCAAACCGCTTGGAAATGCCGGCGACCTTCAGCACCACTTCATTGGATTTCTCTGTCATTGCTAACTTTCGGTGGTGTTCGGCTTCAGGTCTTCTGGGTCAGGCTCTTGCCATGCTCAGGCGACGGCCACAGGCCACGGGGGCGCAGCAGCATGATGATGATCATGGCCAGCGCGATCAGCAGCTGGCGCAGGATGGCCGAGTCCAGGCGGCCGTCCGTCATGGCCTGCAGCGGGCCGGCGACGTAGCGCAGCACTTCTGGCAGGGCCGACAGCAGCACGGCACCCAGGATCACGCCGGGGATGTGGCCGATGCCGCCCAGCACCACCATGGCGACGATCATGACCGACTCCATCAGGCTGAACGACTCGGGCGACACGAAGCCCTGGAACGCACCGAACATCGCACCCGACACGCCGCCAAACGAAGCGCCCATGCCGAAGGCCAGCAGCTTCATGTTGCGGGTGTTGATGCCCATCGCCTTGGCGGCGATCTCGTCTTCACGGATGGCCATCCAGGCGCGGCCGATGCGCGAGTCCTGCAGGCGATAGCAGATGATGACCGAGACCACCACCAGGATCAGGAACAGGTAGTAGTACAGCGTAACGGAGTTGATGTCGAAGCCAAACAGCTCCAGGCGCTTGCCCAGGTCCAGGCCGAAGATCTTGACCGAGTCGATTTGCCCGAGGCCCTTGGGGCCGTTGGTCAGGTTGACGGGGTGGTCCAGGTTGTTCAGGAAAATCCGGACGATTTCACCGAAGCCCAGGGTCACGATGGCCAGATAGTCGCCGCGCAACTTGAGCGTGGGCGCCCCTAACAAGGCCCCAAAGAACGCCGCCAATATCGCCGCCGCCGGTATCACCAGCCACAGCGAGGTGTGCAGCCCGTTGGGGAACATGGCAGCAAACGCCGCAAAGTTGTCTGCCAGGTGGGGCGACGCCATCAACGCGAACAGGTAGGCGCCCACGGCGTAGAACGCCACGTAGCCCAGGTCCAGCAGGCCGGCGTAGCCGACCACGATGTTCAGGCCCAGGGCCAGCAGCACGTACAGCAGGGCCAGGTCGGCAATGCGCACCCAGGCGTTGCCAAAGGATTGGAGGATCAGCGGCAGCACCAGCAGCGCGATGGCGCCGAGGATCCAGTGGGTCTTGGTGTTCTTCATGGTGTGGTCTTCCTCAGGCTCGATCCGCCACACGCTCACCCAGCAGGCCCGATGGGCGCAGCGTCAGGATGATGATGAGCACGATGAATGCAAAGATGTCGGTGTAATGGCTGCCCAGGAGGCCGCCGGTGAGCGTGCCGATGTAGCCGGAGCCGATGGCTTCGATGAGGCCCAGCAAAATGCCGCCCACCACCGCGCCCGCCAGGTTGCCGATGCCGCCGAACACGGCCGCCGTAAAGGCCTTGAGGCCGGGCAGGAAGCCCATGGTGTGTTGCGCCGTGCCGTAGTTGGATGCATACATCATGCCGGCGATGGCCGCCAGGACGGCGCCGATGATGAAGGTGGCCGAGATCACCATGTCGGGCTTGACGCCCATCAGGGACGCCACGCGGGGGTTCTCCGCCGTGGCACGCATCGCGCGGCCGAGGTTGGTGTGGTTGACCAGATAGACCAGCGAAGCCAGTGCCACTGCGGTCACGCCCAGGATCAGGATCTGAGTGGGGGTGATGAACGCGCCGCCCACTTGGAAGGGAGTGCTGGGCAGCAGGGTGGGGTACGGCTTGTAGTTGGGCTTCCAGATGATCATCGCCAGCGTCTGCAGCAGGATCGACATGCCGATGGCCGTGATCAGGGGGGCCAGGCGCGGGCTGTTGCGCAGCGGCCGGTAGGCGACTTTCTCGATGGTGAAGTTCAGGGTGGCGGCCACCACGCAGGCGATGATGGTCGCCAGCAGCAGGATGAGCCAGCCGGGCGCGCCGGGCATGGCCGCTTGCATCATTCCTATACAACTCCAACTGGTGAGTGCCCCGATCATGAGCACCTCGCCGTGGGCGAAATTGATCAGCTGAATAATGCCGTACACCATTGTGTAGCCCAAGGCTATCAAGGCGTACATGCTGCCGAGAACCAGACCGTTGATGATCTGCTGCAGCAAAATTTCCATAAGAGAAGTCCTTCGTTTGTGACGTACCCACCGCTCTGGCACCGAAATCGGTACAGCCTTGTGGGCCAGCCTGCCATGTAGCAAAAAACCCGCCAGAAGTGCAGCTGTGCGGGTTTGTGGACGGGATTGTAGCGAGTAGTCACCAGCGGCCCGCACCAAGCCGGCCGGGGTTTTCCCTCGGGTTTTGGCCCCATCAGCGCGCAACGCAACGCATAAGCCACGATGATGGAAGCAGAAATATTGATGTGCAGGCTTATTACCGAAGTCATGCGCAATCGGCATGAACCGCGTCCGACGCCCGCCCCTGCTTGCACTCAAGGGGTATCGGCGGGGTCCTCTGCATCGCCCGTGGCCGCATTGCGGTTTTGCAGCTCACGCAGTTTCTGTGCGATCTTGATTTCAAGCCCACGCTCGACCGGCTGATAAAAACCCGGCGCGGGCATGCCTTCGGGCAGGTAGTTTTCGCCCGCTGCAAAGCCGCCTTCTTCGTCGTGCGCGTAGCGGTAGCCCTTGCCGTAATCAAGCTCTTTCATGAGCTTTGTCGGTGCGTTGCGCAGGTGCATGGGCACCGGGCGGGTGCCATCCTTCTTCACCCAGGCGCGCGCCGCGTTGTAAGCCTTGTAGACCGCGTTCGACTTGGGCGCCATGGCGAGGTACACCACACATTCAGCCAGCGCCAGCTCCCCCTCGGGGCTGCCCAGGCGCTCGTACACCTCGGTGGCGTCCAGCGCCAGGCGCAGCGCCCGCGGGTCGGCCAGCCCGATGTCTTCGCTGGCCATGCGCACCAGGCGGCGCGCCATGTAGCGCGGGTCGGCACCGCCATCGAGCATGCGCACCAGCCAGTACAGCGCGGCGTCCGGGTCGGAGCCGCGCACGGATTTGTGCAGCGCACTGATGGTGTCGTAGAACTGCTCGCCGCCCTTGTCGTAGCGGCGCATGCGCTCGCCCAGCACCTTGAGCAGCCAGGCGTCGGTGATCTCGGCCAGCTTTTCTTGCGTGGCGGCCATGGCCAGCGTTTCCAGGGTATTGAGCAGCCGGCGCGCGTCGCCGTCGGCGTAGGCCACCAGGCGGTCGATTGCTACATCTTCGATAGCAGGAAGCGCCTTCTCTGCCTGCGCCAGGGCCACGATTTGCTTCAAATCGTCTTCCGACAGGGGCTGGAGCACGTACACGGCGGCGCGTGACAACAGCGCCGAGTTGACTTCAAAAGACGGGTTTTCGGTGGTGGCGCCGATAAAGGTGAACAGGCCCGATTCAACGTGGGGCAGGAACGCGTCCTGCTGGCTCTTGTTGAAGCGGTGCACCTCGTCGACGAACACGATGGTGCGTTGCTGCATGAGGCCGTCGCGCGCCAGCTCGGCCCGCTCCACCGCCTCGCGGATGTCCTTGACCCCGCCCAGCACGGCGCTGATGCTGATGAACTGCGCATCGAACGCATCGGCCATGAGCCGCGCAATGGTGGTCTTGCCCACGCCCGGCGGCCCCCACAGGATGCAGCTGTGCGGCCGGCCGGATTCGAACGCGAGCCGCAACGGCATCCCGGGCCCCAGAACGTGCTGCTGGCCGATCACCTCGCCCAGCGTGCGCGGGCGCAGACGCTCGGCCAGGGGCTGGTGGTCGGGGTGCGCCGACGAGGGCGCTGCGGCGCTGGATGGGGTGGCAGCCATGTTTGACAGGTCCTAATCCACACAGCGCTGCGCGATGCACAGCAGCTCTCTACCGTCCAATGCGGTCGCGCGCTCGGCACAAGGCTGCGAGGCGTCTCGATGGAAGCAAAGTGGCAAGCTCATTTCTTGATTCCAACATATCCGATCACCCCGGCGCGAGCACGCACGCCGGCCACTGTCCACCTCATGCGACAGGGTCGCGAATCGGCAGCGTCTAGCATCGGGCTTTTCATCCCCCCATTTTTTTTTTGGAGCGCTGCCCGCCATGTCCTTAGCCGCCAATATCGTCGTCGGTTTCATCGGCGTCCTGCATGTCTACATCCTCGTGCTGGAAATGTTCCTGTGGGAGAAGCCAGCCGGCCGGCGCGCCTTTGGCCAGTCGCGCGAGCAAGCCGCTGCCACCAAGGTACTGGCTGCGAACCAGGGCCTGTACAACGCATTCCTGGCAGCCGGCCTGTTCTGGGGACTCACGCTGGGCGACGCGGGCGGGCTGGGCGTCAAGACATTCTTTCTGCTGTGCGTGCTGATTGCCGGCCTGTACGGCGCGGCCACCGCCAGCCGCAAGATCCTGTTCATCCAGTCCGTCCCCGCTGCCATCGGGCTGGCGCTGTTGTGGCTGGCCTGAGCACTGCGATTGAGCATCAAAAGTGCCGCAAGCGCTTGTCCAGCAAGCGCTGACAGCTATATTTTGTATAGCAAACTGACTTACTGCTTCACCACGTCCGCGCCGGCCGGCGGTTTGAACTGAAAGGTGCCGGCGGGCAGCGCCGTGTTGGCCTGCATGCCGTTGAAGCGGATCAGCGAGCGCTGGCCGAAGCTGTCCAGGATGTCCAGGGCAGCCAGTTGCTCACCCGCAAAACCCACGCGCACGCTTTTGAGCTGGCCTTCCTTGGTCTTGGGCGAGGCCAGCACCCATTGCAGTCCGTCCTGCTCCGGCGCGTTCTCGAGCGTGAACTCAGCCTTGAGCGCAGAGAGATCCGGCGCGGACGCCAGCAGCGCTGCGGGCGTGGTGCCCAGCGCCTGCGCCTGGGCCCGCTGCGTGACCTGGTTCAGGTCCACGTCGTACAGCCACAGCGTCTGGCCGTCGGCCACGATGGTCTGCTCGAACGGTTTCTTGTAGACAAACTTGAAGCGCCCCGGGCGCTGGAACTCGAAGCTCCCGCTCGACGTCTTTGTACGTGCCGTCTGCCCGTCTTTGGGCGGCGACGTCACCGTCTGGCTGAAGTCAGCACGGCCCGTCTGCGTGCCCTTCATGAAGGATTCAAGGCTTTTCAGGCCGTCAGCGCTTGCTAGACCTGCGCTGGTAGCTATCAAAATAAGAGCGATCGTCTTTTTCATGCAATTCCTTGTGTTGGGAACCGGCGTTGGACATGGGCGCAACCGCCTTCTGAACCCCGCGCCTTGGCTGCTGCGCTGGTATCGCCCCTGCCGGCTGGTGGCCGGACAAGAACCCCGCAGCGCAGACGGCGAGTGGCCTATTCCCGCGCAGGCACCAGCACTTCGCGCTGGCCGCTGGTCGTGAGGCCGCTCACGAGCCCCGCCTTCTCCATGTCTTCCAGCAAGCGCGCCGAGCGGTTGTATCCAATGCGCAGCTTGCGCTGCACGTACGAGATGCTCGCCTTGCGGTCCTTGAGCACCACTTCGACGGCCTGGTCGTACATGGGGTCCTTCTCGCCGCCGTCACCGCCGTTGCCGTCCCCTGACAGATCACCGTCACCATCCACAGTTCCGCCCTCGAGCACGCCTTCTATGTAGTCCGGCTCCCCTTGTGCCTTGAGGTAGTTGACGACACGGTGTACTTCCTCGTCCGACACAAACGCGCCATGTACCCGGATCGGCAGGCCCGTGCCGCTGGCCATGTACAGCATGTCGCCCATGCCCAACAGAGCCTCAGCGCCCATCTGATCGAGAATGGTGCGGCTGTCGATCTTGGAGCCCACCGAGAACGCAATGCGGGTGGGGATGTTGGCCTTGATCAAGCCAGTAATCACATCGACGCTGGGGCGCTGGGTGGCCAGGATCAGGTGGATGCCGGCCGCACGCGCCTTCTGCGCCAGACGGGCGATCAGCTCTTCGATCTTCTTGCCCACCACCATCATCAGGTCGGCCAGCTCGTCGATGATGACCACGATGTGCGGCAGGCGCTGGAGCGGCTCGGGCTCTTCGGGCGTCAGGCTGAAGGGGTTGTAGATGAACTCCTCGCGCGCCTTGGCCTCGTCGATCTTGACGTTGTAGCCCGCGAGGTTGCGCACGCCCAGCTTGGACATCAGCTTGTAGCGGCGCTCCATCTCGGCCACGCACCAGTTCAGGCCGTTGGCCGCCTGCTTCATGTCGGTGACCACGGGCGCCAGCAGGTGCGGAATGCCTTCGTAGACCGACATTTCCAGCATCTTGGGGTCGATCATCAGCAGGCGCACGTCGCGCGCCTCAGCCTTGTAGAGCAGCGACAGGATCATCGCGTTGATCCCCACCGACTTGCCCGAGCCGGTGGTCCCTGCCACCAGCACGTGTGGCATCTTGGCCAGGTCTGCCACCACCGGGTTGCCCACGATGTCCTTGCCCAGGCCCATGGTGAGCATGCTCTTGGCGTCGTGGTAGACCTGCGACCCCAGAATCTCGGACAGGCGGATCGACTGGCGCTTGGCATTGGGCAGCTCCAGCGCCATGTAGTTCTTGCCGGGGATGGTCTCCACCACGCGGATCGAGACAAGGCTCAGCGAGCGCGCCAGGTCCTTGGCCAGGCCCACGATCTGCGAGCCCTTCACGCCCGTCGCAGGCTCAATTTCGTAGCGCGTGATCACCGGGCCGGGCATGGCCGCCACCACGCGCACTTCCACGCCAAAGTCCTTGAGTTTTTTCTCGATGAGGCGGCTGGTCATCTCCAGCGTCTCGGGCGCCACGGTTTCCTGGCGCTGCAGCGGTCCGTCGAGCAGATCCACCAGCGGTAGCTTGCTGTCGGGCATCTCGGTGAAGAGGGGCTTCTGGCGCTCTTTCACCACGCGGGCGCTTTGCGGCACATCCGTCAAGATCGGCTCGATGATCTGAATGGGCTCTGGGTGGTGCACTTCGCTCTCGGTGCGCTCCTCCAGCACCACCACTTCGCGCTCGCGCGCGGCCTTGCGGCCCACCGCCACGTCCTTGGCCACTTCGCGCTTGGCCAGGCGCGACTGCACCAAGGAGTCGATGCGCGAGCCCAGCACCTCGGCCACGTGGCCCCAGGAGAAGCGAAACACCAGCGCTGCGCCCAGCACCGCCAGCACAATCGACAGCAGGGCCGAGCCGGTATAGCCCAGCCACTTCACGCTCGCGGGCCCCACCACGTACCCCAGCACGCCACCGGCGTGCCCGCCCGGCAACAGGGATTCGAACCGGTACATGCGCGACCACTCCAGGGCCGTGCTGGCGCACATCAGCAGCACCAGCCCACCCCAGAACAACGCCCGCCGCTGCATCGGGCTGGCGGCGCCCGGCACCGGCTCGCCACCGCGCATCCAGCGCGCCAGCGACGACAGCCAGGCGCGCACGCCCGCAGCCACACACCACCAGACCGAAAAGCCCATCGCGAAGTAGCTGCCATCGGCCAGCCAAGCGCCAAAGCGCCCCGCCCAGTTGGCCACCATGCGCACGTCGCGCGCACCAGAATTGGAAAACGCAGCATCCTGCGTGGAGTAGCTGGCCAGCGCCAACAGCCAGAAAACCAGGGCCAGCAGCCCCACCATCAGGCCAATCTCATGGCCAAAACGGGCGGCGCCCGTGCGAGGCGGCGACTTGGCCGCCGACGATGCGTTCAGGGTATTGAGGGAATAGGTCATATGCGTGCCGGGCGAGCTTACCGCAAGCACCGGCAGGGCCTGCCAGCCGCCGCTGGCAACTGCGACGGCTGCAGCGACGGCTTTTGCAAGCTGTCAGCTGAGCGCGTTCAACCGGTCCTTGAGCAACGTTGCGCCGGTCGGCAGCGCCTCGATGAATCCGCGCTCCTCCAGGTCCTTCATCACGCGGCTGACCATCTCGCGGGAGGCGCCCACCATCTTGGCCAGGTCCTGGCGGGAGATCTTTTCCTTGATGATCAGCTGGCCCTGGGCATCGGGCACCGCGAAGTCCAGCAGCGCGTGGGCCACGCGTCCGTACACGTCCAGCAGCGCCAGGGATTCAATCTTGCGGTCGGCGTGGCGCAGGCGCTTGACCAGGCCGCGCATTACCACCAGGGACATGGAGGCGTTCTCAGTCAGGCAGCGGGCAAATTCTGCGCGGCCCAGCATCAGCACGTCGGTCTGCACCTCGGCGCGCACGGTGGCCGAATGCGGCTCGTTGTCGATGATGCTCATCTCGCCCAGATAGTCCCCTTGCGAGAGCGTAGCCAAGATTACTTCGCGGCCGCGGCTATCGGAAGTCATTACCCGGGCGCGCCCGGTGAGCAGGATAAAGAGCGCGTTGGACTTTTGTCCCTGCTCCACCAAAGGCTCGCCGCGCTTGAAGCGGCGCTTGATCACGGCGCCGCTGATCACCTCGGCCTGCGACACCGTGAGCAGCGAAAACAGGGGCACCCGGCGCAGCAGGTCCAGGTTGGACAACATCGTCGACATGGAAACTTCTCCTCTAGAGCGTGTGATGCGCTTTCGCGTGCCGCAAAAGCAGGGGCTATGCGCGGCTCCACCCGTGCCGCGGCGGGTTATCCATCGGTTCTTACAATCGCCGTGATTGAAATTGAAGCGGCTGGTGGCAATCGCAAGCGATTGATACTTGGCGCCCTGCCCCACAGCTTTCCCAACAGCGCCCCATGTAGCGGACGCAAAACACAGGCTTTTACCATGTCCACCAACCAACACGCGAAAGTTCTGATTCTCGGCTCTGGGCCAGCGGGCTACACGGCCGCCGTCTATGCAGCCCGCGCCAACCTCAGCCCCGTGCTCATCACCGGCATGGCCCAGGGCGGCCAGCTGATGACCACGACCGAGGTGGACAACTGGCCTGCCGACGTGCACGGCGTGCAGGGCCCTGAGCTGATGCAGCGTTTTCTGGAGCACGCAGAGCGCTTCAAGACCCAGGTGATTTTTGACCACATCAACAAGGTCGATTTCAGCCAGCGCCCCTTCACCCTTACCGGCGACAGCGGCACCTACACCTGCGACGCGCTGATCCTGGCCACGGGCGCATCGGCCAAGTACCTGGGCCTGCCTTCGGAAGAAGCCTTCATGGGCAAGGGCGTGTCGGGCTGCGCCACCTGCGACGGCTTCTTCTACCGCGAGCAGGACGTCTGCGTGGTGGGCGGTGGCAACACGGCGGTGGAAGAAGCGCTGTACCTGTCGAACATCGCCCGCAAGGTCACCCTGGTGCACCGCCGCGATAAGTTCAAGGCCGAACCCATCCTGGTGGACAAGCTCAATGAGAAAGTCGCGGCCGGCAAGATCGAGCTCAAGCTGTTCAATACGCTCGATGAGGTGCTGGGCGACCACACCGGCGTAACCGGCATCCGCATCAAGAGCACCAAGGACGGCAGCACCGAAGACATCAAGCTGCAGGGCTGCTTCATCGCCATCGGCCATGCGCCCAACACCGAGATCTTCCAGGGCCAACTGGAGATGGAAAACGGCTACATCATCACCCAGGGCGGGCTCAAGGGTTTTGCCACGCAAACCAGCGTGCCGGGCGTGTTTGCCGCAGGCGACGTGCAGGACCACGTGTACCGCCAGGCCATTACCAGCGCGGGTACGGGCTGCATGGCCGCGCTCGACGCCCAACGCTTTCTGGAACAGGAAAGTTGATCAAGCAAAGGCCCCCAGGCTCCGCCGCTGCGCGGGTCGCTTCTCCCACGAGGGGCCGCTTTTTCGTCTTGGGGCGGCCCGGCGACAAAAATTGGGCATCAGGCTATAATCTGCGGCTTTGCTGAATTCGGCCCGTTTTTTGCGGTCCTCCGAAACAGGCAAATCGGGTTACCGCCACCCTTTCTGGCGAGGTGAGGCCGCAAGCCAACCTGGGGAACTGCTCCTCAGGGCCCAGCGAACGGCCGTTAAAAAGTATCGGAGTGTCCTCATGGCACGCGTCTGCGACGTAACGGGCAAGAAGCCCATGACGGGGAACAATGTTTCCCACGCCAACAACAAAACCAAGCGCCGGTTCCTGCCGAACCTGCAATACCGCCGTTTCTGGGTCGAGACCGAAAACCGTTGGGTTCGCCTGCGTGTTTCGAGCGCTGCCCTGCGTTTGATCGACAAGAACGGTATCGACTCGGTGCTCGCAGACCTGCGCGCACGTGGTCAAGCCTAAGGAGAAGCACCATGGCAAGCAAAGGCGGACGCGAC
>SDXZ01000103.1 GCA_004210805.1 Acidovorax sp. | reverse complement strand
TGGGTGAGCGCGAACAGGTTTCGATCCCTGCGGAGCGGCCGCTCACTGTCTATGTGGACAAGCGCGAACTGGTCACGCTGATGACCCTGGGCGCCCAGCCGGAGTTACTGGTGCTGGGCTACCTGCGCAACCAGCGGCTGGTGGAGTCGGTGTTTGACATCGAGTCCATCACCGTGGACTGGGACGTGAATGCCGCGGCAGTGCGCACCCGCCACGGCATCGAGCGCATTGAGGAGCGCACTGCCAGCAAGGTGGTGACCACCGGATGCGGGCAGGGCAGCGTGTTCGGTGGCCTGATGGACGAAGTGGACCGCATCGTGCTGCCCGAAGCGCGCCTGACCCAGGCGCAGCTGTACGGCATCGTGAACGCGATTCGAATCAAGGAGACCACCTACAAATCTGCCGGTTCGGTGCACGGCTGCGCGCTGTTCCAGGGCGAAGCGCTGCTCACCTTTGTGGAAGACGTCGGGCGCCACAACGCCATCGACACGATTGCTGGGTGGATGTGGATGAACGCGCAAGCTCCGCAGGCTGCACAGGCGCATTCCCCATTGGCCATGGCGGCAGAAACGGAAACTGAAACAGAAACGGGCACGATCCAGCCCATGTCGGGCGCAGACAAGGTGTTCTACACCACGGGCCGCCTCACGAGCGAGATGGTCATCAAGTCGGCGCAGATGGGCGTGCCCATCGTGGTGTCGCGCAGCGGCATGACGCAGATGGGCCATGCGGTCGCGCAGCAGCTGGGCTTGTGCGCCATCGGGCGGGCCACCAACCGCCGGTTTGTCTGCTACACCGGGGCGGATCGGTTGGTGCTCCAGCCGGGTCTGGCGCAGCCTCCGGTGATCGCACCGCTGCCGGGGCTCGCTGCGGCAAGCTGACGTCCGGCTGGATCCTGGGCCGCGGCTTGCCCAGGCATGTCCCCGGTTTGGGGTCCGCAGAGCACCCCCAGACCGACCTATCGATCCGGCAAAGCGCCCGGGCTGCGTCACGTCGCGATGGCATGATGCGCGCATGAAAGACCAGAAAGTCCACGGTGCCTGGAGCGACACCTTGCCAAGCCAATGGGGCCCCCTGCCCGGAGAAATCGAGGTCCCGCTGAGCGGCGGGCCCACCGAGCCGGCGCCGCTTGCCAGCAGCCCGTCTACGGGGCCTGCAGGTCCAGCCTACCTCTCGCTGTGGTGCTGGCTGCGCGAAGGTTTGCGCGCTGCGTTTTTCCTGGCTCCCCGCACCGGCGCAGCGGCTCCCACCCCTTGGCAGCTGGTGATTCTGGTGCTGGCCAGTGGCGCGCTGGTGGTGGCCGCCGGACGGCTGGAGGTGGCGGGCCCGGCGCAGTTCAGTGTACGCGGCTGGCTGATTCCTTACTGGATCATGCTGGCACAGCTGTGGTTGGCATGGTGGGCCATGGCACCGGCGCTGCGTGCCCAGAACGAAGCCCCGGGGCAACCCAGCCAGAACCCATCGGGCGGACTGGGTGCGTGGTTGGTGTTGTCCACCTGGGCGCCCATGATTCCCGCAATGCTCTCGTACGGGCTGATGGGCTGGGCTGCGCAAAAGCCTCAGACCTGGGACGGGGAGGTCGCCGTATGGGTGCTCTGGGCTCTCTACATCCCGTTGTTCGTATGGCTGCTGGCGGCTATGGTGGTAGTCAGTGCCCGCTTCATTCGGTCGCGCGTGCGCACCGCAGCCTTTGCTGCGGGGCTGGCAGGCCTTGTAGCCTTGGGGACATGGCAGTTTTCCGACCGGGCGTGGGAGCCTGACACCGAAGCGGTCGCCGCATCCCAGGAGCCAACCCCTGAGGCACCGCGCCTCGTGTTGTCCCAGCCGGTTTTTGAGGGCCAGCAGGCCCTGTGGCAAACCCAGGTCGAAGCCCTGGCCCCACAGCGCGAAGGTGTGGTCGACGTCTATGGCCTGGTGTTTGCCCCCTACGCCGGCGAGAACGTGTTCCGCCGCGAAAGCACCATGGTCAGCACGCTCATGCAGGAGCGTTTTGACGCGCAGGGCCGGGTCCTCCATTTGCTCAACCATGCAGAAACTGCCGGCACCCACCTGTGGGCCACGCCGCAGAACCTGCAGCGCGCCATCGCTGCGCTCGCCTCCCGCATGGACCGTGGCAACGATGTGCTCGTGGTCTACATGACCTCGCACGGTGCGCGCGACCATGCGCTGGCCGCCTCGCATTGGCCGCTCGAAGTGCCGCCCGTCACGCCCGAGATGCTGCGCGCCGCGCTCGACGAAGCCGGCATCCGCCACCGCGTGATCGCCGTGTCCGCCTGCTATTCGGGCGGCTGGGTCGACACCCTCGCCACCGAGGGCACGCTCATCATGACGGCGGCCGACGCCACGCACACCTCGTACGGCTGCGGCACGCGGTCCGAGCTCACGTTCTTTGGCCGTGCGGTGTTCAACGAGCAACTGCGCCAGACCCATTCGTTCACCGACGCCTTTGCCAAGGCCGTGCCGCTGATCCAGCAGCGCGAGGTCGAGGCCGGGAAGGCCGACGGTTTCTCCAACCCGCAAATCCGCGTGGGCGCTGAGATCGAGCCTGTGCTCAAGGCGCTGGAGCAGCGGCTCAACTCCGGCGAAGGGGCCGAAGCCACTGCCACGGTACGGCCCTGACGGAGCCACATCGGCCAGCAGCGGTGGGTGCCGAGCCATCGCTGCCTGGGGTCGTTAAGGGCGCGCCGCCAGCGCTGCCCGCCCCGGCCAAACACCCCACGGGCTGACGGCCCGCTCTCTTTGCGATAAGGTCCCACGCCATGAACCTGTCTTTTCTGCGCCTGGGCTGGCGCACCCTGGCCCGTGACCTGCGCGCGGGCGAGCTGCGCCTGTTGATCGTTGCCGTCACCCTGGCGGTGGCGGCGCTCACCTCGGTGGGCTTTTTTGCCGACCGCCTCCAAGGCGGCCTGCAGCGCGATGCCCTGCAACTGCTGGGCGGCGACGCCGTGGTGGCCAGCGACAACCCCACGCCGCAGGCTTTTGTGGACCAGGCCAAGGCGCTGGGCCTGAAATCTGTGACCACGCTGGGTTTTCCCACCATGGGCCGCGCCAGCGACGCGCAGGGCGGCGCCAGCAAGCTGGTGGCCTTGAAGAGCGTTCAACCTGGCTACCCCTTGCGCGGCAACCTCCGGGTGGCCGATGCGCCCGGCGCGCTCGACCAGCCCACGCGCGACATCCCGGCCAAGGGCGAGGTCTGGGTCGATGCGCCGGTGCTCGAATCGCTGAACCTGGCGATGGGCGACTTTCTGCTGCTGGGTGACGCGCAGCTGCGCATCGCGCGCATCATCGTCATCGAGCCCGACCGGGGTGCGGGCTTCATGAGCTTTGCGCCACGCGTGATGGTCAACGAAGCCGACCTGGCCGCCACCGGACTCGTGCAGCCCGCCAGCCGCCTCACCTACCGCTTTGCGGTCACCGGCCCTGCGCAGGCCGTCAAGTCCTTCAACACCTGGGCCGCGGCCGAAGTCAAGAAACCCGATGTGCACGGCGTGCGCGTGGAGTCGCTGGAGAGCGGCCGTCCCGAGATGCGCCAGACGCTGGACCGCGCACAAAAATTCCTGAGCCTTGTTGCGCTGCTCGCCGCGCTGCTATCGGCCGTGGCCGTGGCACTGGCGGCGCGCGGCTTTGCCGCAGAACACCTTGATGCCTCCGCCATGCTGCGCGTGCTGGGGCAAAGCCAGCGCACCATTGCTGGCGCCTACACCACCGAGTTCGCGCTGGTGGGGCTGTTTGCCAGCACGCTCGGCGTGGTGATTGGCTATGCGGTGCACTACGCCTTTGTGCTGCTGCTGGCGGGCCTGGTCGAGTCGGCCTTGCCGGCATCCAGCCTGTGGCCGGTGGCGTTTGGCCTGGGCATGGGGCTCACGCTGCTGTTCGCGTTTGGCCTGCCGCCGGTGCTGCAGCTGGCCCAGGTGCCGCCCCTGCGCGTCATCCGCCGTGACGTGGGCGGGCTCAAGCCGGCATCGCTGGCCGTGTTGGGCATCGGCATCGCCGGCTTTGCCGCGCTGTTGCTGGCCGTGAGCAGCGACATCAAGCTGGGCCTCATCGCCGTGGGTGGTTTTGCGGGCGCCGTGCTGCTGTTCTCGGGCCTGGCCTGGGTGGCGGTCAAGCTGCTGAGGAGGAGCGTGAACGAAGCCACCGCGCCGCGCTGGCTGGTGCTGGCCACGCGCCAGATCTCTGCGCGGCCGGCGTATGCCGTGGTGCAGGTCAGCAGCCTGGCTGTGGGCCTGCTGGCGCTGGTGCTTTTGGTGTTGCTGCGCACTGACCTGGTGGACAGCTGGCGCAAGGCCACGCCCCCCGACGCGCCCAACCGTTTCGTCATCAACGTCATGCCCGACCAGGCTGACGCTTTTCAGCAGACGCTCAAGGACAGCAGCGTCACCCGGTACGACTGGTACCCCATGATCCGGGGCCGTCTTGTGGCGATCAACGGCAAGCCCGTGGGCCCCGCAGACTACACCGACGACCGCGCCAAGCGCTTGGTCGACCGCGAATTCAACCTCTCCAACGCCACCGAGGCGCCACCCCACAACCAGATCGTGGCCGGGCAGTGGACGCCGGGCGAGGAGGGCGCCATCAGCGTCGAGGAGGGCATTGCCGAGACGCTGGGCCTGAAGATGGGTGACCGCCTGCAGTTCGACATGGGCGGCGTGCAGAACGAGGCACGCATCACCAGCCTGCGCAAGGTGGACTGGGGTTCCATGCGTGCCAATTTCTTCGTGATGTACCCGGTGGCCAGCGTCAAGGACGTGCCCGTCACTTACCTTGCCGCCTACCGCGCGCCAGAGGCGCCGGGCTTTGACAACGCGCTGGTGCGCCAATTCCCCAACATCACCAACGTCGACATGGCCGCCACCATCACCCAGGTGCAGCGCGTGCTCGACCAGGTGATTCGCGCTGTGGAGTTCTTGTTTGCGTTCACGCTGGCGGCGGGCCTGGTGGTGCTGTTCGCTGCGGTCACTGCCACACGCGAAGAGCGCGCACGTGAGTACGCCATCATGCGGGCCGTAGGTGCCCGTGCCAGCCTGCTGCGGCAGGTGCAGCGCGCCGAGCTTGTGGGTGTGGGCCTGCTCGCGGGGTTCCTGGCCAGCAGCGTGGCCGTGGGCGTAGGCTGGGCGCTTGCGCGCTTCGTGTTCGATTTCGCCTGGACAGCGTCGCCCTGGGTGCCGCTGGCCGGCGCGTTGGCCGGGGCGGTGCTGGCGCTGGCAGCCGGCTGGTGGGGCCTGCGCGAGGTGTTGCTGCGCCCGGTGGTGGACACATTGCGCCGCGCGTCGGAGTAGTTTGCTCCTAATTCAGTAGCTAGAAGCGCTTATATGTAAAGCGCTAGGGCCCTATTTGATTCAGATTTGCGCCCGCACACCATGCGCTGGGCGCGCCCGCCGGCCGCTTCACGCCGCCTTGGCAAACGGCGTGCGGATGTCCGATAGGAACTGCTGCGCGCGCGGGTGCTGCGGGCGGGTGAAAAAGTCCGCCGGCGTGGCGCGTTCGAGCACGCGGCCTTCGTCCATGAAGAGCACGCGGTCGGCCACCTCGCGGGCAAATCCCATCTCGTGGGTCACGCAGACCATGGTCATGCCATCCCGCGCCAGGTCGCGCATGACCACCAGCACCTCGCCCACCATCTCGGGGTCGAGCGCACTCGTGGGCTCGTCGAACAGCATGAGCGGCGGCTCCATGGCCAGCGCCCGGGCAATCGCCACGCGCTGCTGCTGCCCGCCTGACAGCTCGTTGGCCCAGGCGTTTGCCTTGTGCGCCAGCCCGACGCGCTCGAGCAGCGCCATGGCGCGTTGCCCTGCCTGCGCACGCGACAGGCCGCGCAGCTGGATGGGCGCGAGGGTGCAGTTGTCCAGCACCGACAGGTGCGGGAACAGGTTGAACTGCTGGAACACAAAGCCGATGCGCGAGCGCAGCGTGTTCACGTCCACCCCAGGCCCGTAGATGTTGTGCCCATCGATCAGGATGCGCCCGCCCTGGATGGGTTCGAGCCGATTGAGCGTGCGGATCAGCGTGGACTTGCCCGAGCCCGAAGGCCCGCAGACCACCACCACCTCGCCCTGCTCGATGGTCTCGGTCACATCCACCAGGGCGTGGTAGCTGCCGTACCACTTGTTCACGTAGTGCAGTTCGATCATGTTGTTGCTGCTGCGTTTGTCGCTGCGGGTATTGCAGCCGCTGTGCTTCCGATAGAAGCTTGTGGTGCACGCCGCGCCAGCCGGCGCTCCAGCCCATAGGCCAGCCGCGAGAGGCCGAAACACAGCACGAAGTAGGTGAGGCCGAGGGTGCCGAAGACCTCGGCCGGCCGGGTGAAGACCTGGGTGTTGATCTGGGTGGCAATGAACGAGACCTCGGTCAGGCCAATGATGTAGCCCAGCGAGGTCTCCTTGATGGTGGAGACGAACTGGTTGACCAGCGAGGGCAGCATGCTGCGCAGTGCCTGCGGCAGCACCACCAGGCGCATGGCGTGCACGTAGGGCAGGCCCAGGGCCCGCGCGCATTCCATCTGCCCGCGCGGCAGCCCGACGATGCCGGCGCGCACGATCTCGGCCAGGTAGGCCGCGTTGAAGATGACGAGCGCCAGCAGCATGGTGGTGAACTGGCCGGTCTTCACGCCCGTCACGCTGGGCAAAAAGAAGTAGGCCCAGAAGATCACCATCAACAGCGGTGTGCCGCGCACCACAAAGACGAGGCCCGTCACAGGCCAGCGCACCACGCGCCACGGGCTCACGCGCGCCAGGCCCAGCACCACGCCCAGTGGCAGCGCCAGCACCAGGGCGCCAGCCGCCAACACCAGCGTCAGTGCGAGGCCGCCCAGCGCGCCGTTGGGGTACTGGCCGACCAGGAAGTACAGCCAGTAGGTGTCGATCAATTCCAGCATCTAGATCGTCCGGATTGGATAGCGGTGGTGGTACCAGCTCGCCAACCCGGTGATGAGCAGTGACACCGTGAGGTAAGCCATGCTCGCGAAGGCAAAGGCTTCCACGCTGCGGAAGGTGGCGCTTTCCACCTTGGCTGCCTGGTACATCAGTTCGGCCACGCCGATCACGGTGGCTATCGAGGTGTTCTTCCAGAGGTTCAGGGCCTGCGAGATCAGCGGCGGCACCGTGATGCGCAGCGCCTGCGGCAGCACCACGCGGCGCATGGTCGACAAAAAGCCAAAGCCCAGCGCCCGGCCTGCCTCCATCTGCACGGGGGGGATGGAGCGGATGCCGCTGCGGATGTCCTCGGCCATGAAGGCCGCGGTGTACAGCGACAGCGCGACGATGGCAGCGGCCGCCTCGGCGCGGCCACTGTCGTAAAGCCATTGTTTGGCCGCTTCGGGCAGCAGCTCGGGCGCGCCGAAGTACCAGAACAGCATGTGCGCCAGCAGCGGCACATTGCGCAGGCCCTCTACAAACACAAAGCCAGCCCAGCGCAGCGGCGGCACCGGTGCCAGGCGCAGCAGCGCCACCACCAGGGCCATCGGCAGAGCCAGCGCCAGCGATGTGGCCAGCAGCTGCAGCGACAGCCACAAGCCGCCCAACAGCATGAGGTGGTACTGGCCGCTCAGCAGGAGGGAGAAATCAAACAGTGGCATGCATGCCCAAGGAGAAAGACGGTGCTCGGCCGGGGCGCTGCAGCGGGGAGGGCCTGCAGGGCTGGCGAGAGGGAGCTGCGCCGCAGGCGGGGGCTCGCCATGCCATCCATGCCCGCGGCCACGGGCCGCCGGCTTTCGCGCGAACCCCGCCCACCAGCGGCGCAGAGGTGGTGGCGCGGCGATCGCGGCCCACCATCAACCGTCGATCTTGTCCGACTCGAACTTGAAGGGGCGGGTGGTGAACTTGATCTTGGTCTGTGGGCCGTACCACTTGAAGAAGATCTTCTCGGCTTCGCCCGACTTCTCCAGTTCGCGCAGCGTCTCGTCCACCACCGACTTCACGGCGCTCTCGCCCTTCTTGATGCCCAGGGCCAGCGGCTCCACGCTCAGGTTGGTGGGCAAGATGGCGTAGTCCTTGTTGCGCTCGCCCAGCTTGGCGAAATCGTCGATCAGCGAGGACTCATCATTGACGTAGCCCACGCCCTTGCCCTGCTGCAGCGCCAAAAAGGCCTGCTGGGTCGTCTCGAACGTCACCACGTCCACCGTGGGCACCGCCTTGCGCACATTGGGTTCCTGCGTGCCGCCCTTCACAGTGACCACGCGCTTGCCGGCCAGGTCGGCCACGTCCTTGATGCCGCTGGCTTTCTTCACCAGCACCTTCTGGCCGGTGATAAAAGTGGTCAGCGAGAAGTCGATCTGCGCCTCGCGCTCCTTGTTGTGCGTGAGCGAGGCGGCCAGGATGTCCACATGGCCCTGCTGCAGCTCGGGGATGCGGGCGGCCACCGCCAGTTGCTTGAACACGGGCTTGACGCCGATCTTCTTGGCGATGGCTTTGCCCAGGTCCACGTCGTAGCCGATCAGTTCGCGCGTCTTGGGGTCGATGAAGCTGTTGGGCTCATCGGTGCCCAGCACGCCGACGACCAGTTCGCCCTTTTTCTTGATGTCGGCCAGTTGGTCCGCGTGGGCGAGGCCCGACACGGCGAAGGCCGCGGCGACCAGGGAGGCAATGAAACGGATGCGCATCGAATTTTCTCCAGACAATGATGAGGATGGGCCGGGGCTGCCGCATGAAAGACATGACAGGACAGAGCCCCGTGCCCTGAAGATCCCAAGGCTACTGATCCAACGCCCAGATCTGAACATCGGTTTTTTTATAATCAAACTCGCTAAACGCGCTTGCAATCGCCAAGCCCTTCAATCCCATGAACGACACACCCGACACCGCAGCCCCTGCGGCCACACCCTTTGAATGGATTGGTGGCGAAGACCGCGTGCGCGCCCTCACCGAGCGCTTCTACGACCTCATGGATCTGGAACCTGGCTACGCCGAACTGCGCGCGGCCCACGGCAGCGAGCTCGCGCAGGCGCGGCAAAAGCTGTTCTGGTTTCTCTGCGGCTGGCTGGGTGGCCCCGACCACTACCAAAGCCGCTTTGGCCACCCCCGCCTGCGCATGCGGCACATGCCGTTTTCCATTGGTATCAAGGAGCGCGACCAGTGGGTGGCGTGCATGGACCAGGCCATGGGCGAGACCGGCGTGCCCGAGGCGCTGCGTGCGCGGCTCAAGGAAAGCTTCATGGGCACGGCGGACTGGATGAGGAACAAGGGCACCCCCTAAGAACCTGTTCAAGATCTTTTCGGGGTCGCGCAAGCACCTTGCCGGGAGGGGGATGCTAGGCGCGGTGCGCAGTTGATAGCCCAGCTATCAACAAGCGCCGCAACACCGCAGACGGCCCGGCAAGGCGCTTGCCCGAAGGGTTGAAGTGAAATCGGGTGATTGGACGCCCCGGCTGCTTGCATGGGCATGAGCCCATGCGGCACATCCGAAGCATCCACTCATACCGATTGCACTCCAACGCGATCCCCGAAAAGATTTTGAACAGGTTCTAACTCGCCTTCGGCGCCTTCCCCCTGAAGGGGGACGCACCCGGTGGCCTGGCGGAGCCAGTTCCACGGGTGCGCTCGCCTGGGCTGCGCCAGTGGTGGCCTATTGCTACATTGATAGCTGTTGGCGCTTATAGAACAAGCGCTGGGGCCTGTTTTGGCTTTAAATCCCTACCTTTTGCAATATATAGGGCTCTGCGCCAGGGCGCCCCACTAAGATTCGCCCACTAATTCACAACAACGGAGGTGGGACATGTCAGCTACTGCTTGGATCGTTCTGGGCCTGATCGCTGTGCTGGTGGTGTGGGGCGTCAGCGTCTACAACCGCCTGGTGCAATTGCGCAACCGCATCGCCAACGCGTTTGGGCAAATCGACGTGCAGCTCAAGCGCCGGTATGACCTGATCCCCAACCTTGTGGAAGTCGCCAAGGGCTACCTCGCCCACGAGGCCGCCACGCTCGAAGCCGTGATCCGGGCGCGGGGCCAGGCGCAGGGCGCCGCCGCCGCCGTGCGCGCTGAGCCTGGCAGCGCCAGCGCCATGGGGGCGCTCGCCGCGGCAGAAGGCGTGCTGGGCGGCAGCCTCGGCCGCCTGATGGTGGTGGCCGAGAGCTACCCCGAGCTCAAGGCCGACGCCACCATGCAGTCGCTGTCCGAAGAACTCACCAGCACCGAAAACCGCCTGGGCTTTGCGCGCCAGGCGTACAACGACCAGGCGCTCGAGTTCAACGACGCCGCCACGCAGTTTCCGGACCTCGTTGTTGCGCGCCTGCTGGGCTTTGCGCCAGCACCCATGCTCGAATCCACGCGCAGCGAAGAAGAGCGCGCTGCTCCCCAGGTGCGGTTCACCTCCTGAATTCTTGGGCCCCCTGAGTCGCCTGCGGCGCCTTCCACAAGGGGACGCCCCCGGTGGCAACAGAGCCGGTTGCACAGGTGCGCTGGCGGGTCCGCGGGAGGCTTGCGCCATGGGTTCTAACAAGACGGAGGGAGCGGCATGAAGTTCTGGGATCACCAGGCAGACGCGCGCAGCGAAACGCGCCGCCTTCTGCTGGGTTTTGCCCTGTCGGTGGCCGTGCTGGTGGTGGCCGTGCATGCCGCGCTGGCGCTGGCCTGGTGGCTGATGGCCGTGTTGCTGCCCGTGCGGTTGCCGTTCCCCCAGGGTTTTCTGGCCGCCAATGTGGGCGTGTCGCTCATGCTGGTGCTGGGCGGCTGGTGGGTAGAGACCTCCAACCTGCGCGCGGGCGGCGTCAAGCTGGCCAAGCGCGTGGGTGCGCGCGAGCTGCGGCCCTCGCTCTCGCATGCCGAGCAGCGCCTGTCCAACATCGTCGATGAGCTGTGCATTGCAGCCCACATGCCGCGCCCGGAGATCATGGTGATGCCGCGCACTGACGCCATCAACGCGTTTGCCGCGGGCTGGGACGAGAGCGATGCGGTCATCGCCGTCACGCAAGGCGCGCTGGATTACCTGAACCGCGAAGAGATGCAGGGCATGGTCGCCCATGAGCTGTCGCACCTGCACGAGGGCGACACGCGCCTGAAGATGCAGCTGGCGGGCATGGTCTTCGGCCTGGAGCTGGTCTACAACTTTGGCGACACGCTGCGCGAGCGCCGGGGTCTTTCATGGTGGTTCGGCTCGGCCATCATGCTGGCGGGTTTTGCGGGCTGGCTCACGGGCCGCATGCTCAAGGCCGCCGTGTCGCGCCAGCGTGAGTACCTGGCCGATGCGCGTGCGGTGCAGTGGACGCGCAGCAAGGACGGCCTGGGCGGCGTGCTGCGCAAGGTCATGGCCCAGCGCCGGGACACCCCGCGCGGCTACGAGCAGCACAGCCATACGGGCCTGAGCCATCCGTCGGTGCAGCACATGCTGCTGGTGGATGTGGGCGGTGGCGGGCGCATGGAGCGCTGGCTTGACACCCACCCCACGCTCGACGAGCGCGTGCAGCGCGTCTACGGCCGCCGCATGCAGCCGATCAAGGTCACTCCCGTGGCCGCAGCGCCCGAGCCCGCCTGGCGCGCCGAAAGCGCCGGTCAGCCAGCCGGTGCGACGCTGGCGTCGCTGGTCGACCCCTTTGCGCGGTATATGTGATTCCCCCTGTGTCGCCTTCGGCGCCTTCGCCCAGAGGGGGACGCACCCGGTGGCCTGGCGAAGCCCGTTCCACGGGTGCGCTGGTGGGGGCTGCGGCCGTTGCAGGCGACCGGATGGCATAGTGGTGGCCTTTTAATGGCCGAGTTTTCCATGTCCCGTGACGCCCGTTTTCAAGAACAAGCCCAGGCCCTGGGCTACAGCTTCGACGGCGATATCAAGATTGGCGGCAACTACGTGCCGCTGGTGCGCGACGGCCACCACATCTACCTGAGCGGGCAGATCCCGCGGGTGGGCGACACCGTAGTGGTGACGGGTGCTGCGGGTGCCGCCACCAGCCTGGCCGACGCGCAAAAGGCCGCCAAGGTCTGCGTGATGCGCGCGCTGGCGCTGCTGCAGCGGTCGCTGGGTTCGCTCGATGCCGTGCAGTCGATTCTGCGCATCACCGTCTATGTGCAGTCGGCCCCCACGTTCACGCAGCAAAGCGAGGTGGCCGATGGCGCGTCGGAGGTGTTGTTCACCGTGCTGGGGACGGCTGGCGCACACACCCGCACATCCGTGGGCGTGCTGCAGTTGCCCAAGAATGCGACGGTCGAAGTGGATTTGATTGCGTCCGTGGCTCCGTAGACTTCGCGTTGACTGCCTGATCGCTTGCCGGGTGACCGCATCTCCCGGCAGCCCCCGCGCTCGATTCCCCGGCCCCCATTCACTGGAGAACCCCATGGACGAACCCGTTGTGCAACACCGCGGCAGCTGCCTGTGTGGCGGCGTGCGTTATGAAATCACCGGGCCGCTGCGGGCGTCGTCGCATTGCCATTGCTCGATGTGCCGCAAGGCCCACGGCGCGGCATTTGCAAGCTACGGCAACGTCCGGCGCGAGCACCACCGCTTCGTGTCGGGCCAGGCACTGCTGCGCACCTATCGCTCGTCGCCCCAGGTCACGCGGCAGTTCTGCTCGGGCTGCGGATCGCCGCTGCTGTGGCACAGCGAAGGTGCCTATGCCGATCTTGTGGCCGTGCCTTTGGGCACGCTCGACACCCCGTTCGACTCGCCGCCGCAAAAGCATATCTATGTAGGCTCCAAGGCCGCGTGGGTGGAGATTTGCGACGGATACCCGCAGCTTGCCGAGGAATAGCCAGGACCAAGCCATGAACACGCCGACGACCCCCAGCAACCCGACCCCTGCTTACCCGCGTTTCAACGTCTTCGGCCGCATCGTCGAAGTGCGGCGCGAGGGCGCGCTGTGGCAGGCCTACCGGGGGGGCGGCGACGGCAAACGGACGCCGTCGGGCTTCGTGATCCCCGACTTTGTGGAAGAGCACGAACTCGCGCAGTTCCTCGAAGACCTGTTCCACGAAAGTGCGTCACCCCACAACGGCGACGTGCACCGTATTGCCTGACGGGCGGTGTAACGCGGGCTTTTGCGCCACGTCACACCGTTGTCAAACCCCCACCAGACACTCGGTCCCTTGTTTCAACAAGGGCCTTGTTCATGTCTGGATGCAATCTAAGCAAGCTGACTTTCGTCTCCCGCCGCACCGCCACTTGGGGCTTGGTGGCTATCGCCGCATCGCTGGCGGCCTGTGGCGGCAGCGACGGTGGTAACAACAACAATGCCAATGCAGGCGCCACCGCCACGCTGGCCGTGCTGGAGACCACCGACCTGCACTTCAACGTGCGCAGCTACGACTACTTCAAGCTGGCCGAGGACAAGAGCTACGGCTTTGAGCGCACCGCCACGCTGGTGCGCGCCGCGCGCAAGGAGTTTGCCAACACGCTGCTGGTGGACAACGGCGACACCATCCAGGGCACGGCGCTGGCCGACTACGAGGCCACCATCAACCCCATTGCCTGCACGCAGCAGCTGTCGAT
>SDXZ01000102.1 GCA_004210805.1 Acidovorax sp. | reverse complement strand
ACGGCAACGCGTCGAGCTGTGACTTCAGCGTTGGCAGTGCGGTCTGAACAGTCTCCCAGACCACTTCGAGGTTGATGTCAAAGTAGCCATGGGCAATGCGATTGCGCATGCCTCGCATGCTGCGCCAAGGTATCTCGGTGTGCTCTTCCGCAAAGGCAGCGTGCTGATCCATCACCTTGGTGGCCGCTTCGCCCAGAACGATCAGGCTCATCACCACTGCTTGCTGGGTCCGTTTGTCGTGCATGAAGTCGGCTTGCGCCATGCAATCCACAAAAGACTGCGCGTCGGCAATGGCCTGCCGCATGTGATCCAGGTAGTCCGGCAGCCTGCTTGCATTCATAGAGGTTTGGCTTCGCTGGCGACGGCGTCACGGAACTTGATGGGCAAGTCTTTCAGCGTGAGCACATCCACCGATACGCCCAACAGCTCTTGCAGCTCGTCTTGCAGGCCACCCAAATCCAGCAGCGTAGCGCCGGGCAATGTATCCACCAGCAGATCCAGATCGCTGCCGTCCTGATCGTCGCCCCGCAGAGCAGAGCCAAACACCCTCGGGTTGGCCACCCGATAGCGCGCCGCTACCTGACAAATAGCATCGCGGTGTTGGCTCAGAGCGAGGGAGGGGCGCATGGCTTTGAGTTTAGCGGTGCAGTTGGTTTTTAGGTCAAATCGGCATCCAGGGCTTAAGGAATAAAGGTTATTAGCTATCAAAATAATAGCATATTGGTTTTTGGCGATGTTGTCGCAGGCCTCATCAATGATGGCGAGCCACGCCCATAGTGGCTAACTACGTTCAGCAAAGCTGCCTTGGCGAGGCGTTCCGTCGCAGGCGATACAGCAGCAGTAGACAAGGCGAGTCCCCGACGCCAGGCGGAGTTCTGTCAGGCGCTCTTACAGGGTGCTTCCCAAAGCGCTCAGCAACCGGGCGCTCACCTCGGCGGCATCGGGCGTGGAGAACTGCATGTTGTGCTGCCCTGTCAGCGGGCCGTGGCCCGGTTCCATACGGCCAGCAGCGTCGTAGCCCATGGCCTTGAACTTCCATACCCCGCCGACCAGCTTGAGCGATCCAACATGAGCGCCATCGGCTGCGTGCACGGCCACTATGGCGGCGTTGATGGGCACCAACTCCAGCGGCCCCGCCAGCGAGCCGGGCGGCACGGTGCGGTAGGTGGGGGTGAATGTGGGCGGCAGGGGTGGGGTAGGGATCATGGCGGTGGTTGTATCGCAGATGGCGTGGCGCCCGCGGCGCAGTAGCTCGGCCTTTTACGCGCTGGTGTCACGCCGAGAGTTCGCCCTGTGGGTGACCATGGGCGGCTTGCATCGGCCATCTAATTGGCCTCTAGCGCATATTTATTAAGCGCCAGCAGCTATGAAAAGCATAGTCAACGCTGGGGAGGACCTCTGAGCGGCGACCATGGGTCGCTTGGCGCTGCCTCTTGTGGCAGTTCTCAATCCTTGAGGCTCACACCAAGGTTGTCCAGTTTTTTTGCAAACGAGTCCCTGCGTTTCACGGCCTTAAAGCGTGACTTTGGTGCGAAGCAAGGCTGTTCTCAAGTCGCGCGTAGCAGGTTTTGAAATATCCACCTTTTCAACAGCGAGGTCGAACGGTGAGCCTGACCTGATGCTGGTTGGCAATATCTTTTTTGTCGGATTTTTGGCCGGGTACGTGCCTTGACCCGGACACATGCGAACGGAAAACCCGAATTCTTCGAGTACACCTTTCGCATACAACTCTGCCAATTGTTGAAACGTCACGAAGGTGGAACGCTTAACGTCTTTGAATCCTGGCTGGCTGATGTCACGAACGATCTCGAATTTACCCAGTGAATCTCGCTGTGTATCGGTAAACGGATGCAGTAAGAAAGTTTGGCGAACTCCATTTTTCTTGGACACCAGGGTGTGCTCGACGGCGATATCGGTTAGCAGCATATTGTTTTCCTCGCTTTTCAAGCTGCAGTTCACACAGCAGCATCATTTCCCATTCCACCTTAAGGCGCAGACCGCTTTTTTTTCAGCCCAACCACGGGGGAGCTTATGCCCCGCCCCTTAAGAGTCGCAGTGCTCGACACGGGCAGACCTCGCCCTGAGGGAGTGGACCTGAACTGAACGGCAGCCAATGACGGATCCATATTGCACTGTGACAGAACGATTCAGAGCGGAGCTGTCATCAGGCCAAAAGAAAACGGCCAGCAGATATAGAAATCTGCTGGCCTTCTTTCAATCAGGAGTTAATCACTTCCCCCAAGAATCCTTCAACCCCACCGCCAAGTTAAACACCGGCTTGCCCGCCGCGTGATCCACGCGGTCCGCCACAAAGTACCCGTGCCGCTCAAACTGGAACTTGTCGTCGGGCTTGGCATTGGCCAATGATGGTTCCACGATGGCGGTCACCACCTTCAGGCTGTTCGGGTTCAGGCTCTCGATGAAATCCTTGCCACCCGCATCAGGCTGGGCGTCCAGGAACAAACGGTCGTACATGCGCACCTCGGCATTCACGCCGTCGGCCACGCCCACCCAGGTGATGGCGGCTTTCACCTTCACCGTGTCGGCGCCGGGGGTGCCGCTCTTGGTGTCCGGTACCACGGTGGCAAGCACTTCGGTGATGTTTCCATCCGCATCCTTAGTGCAGCCGGCGCATTCAATGACGTAGCCGCCCTTCAAGCGCACCTTGTTGCCAGGAAACAGGCGCTTGTAGCCCTTGGGTGGCACTTCTTCAAAGTCTTCGCGTTCGATCCAGACTTCCTTGCCGATGGTGAAGTGGCGCTCGGGGCTTTCCACGCCTTCGGGGGGGTGGGGCAGGGAGGGCAGGGTGCAGGGCTCCAGGTGGCCTGCGCCCATGACCTCGTCCCAGTTGGTGAGCACCAGCTTGACGGGGTTGAGCACGGCCATGCCGCGGAAGGCCTTGAGTTCCAGGTCCTCGCGCAGGCAGCCTTCCAGGGTGCTGTAGTCGATCCAGCTGTCGCTTTTGGTCACGCCGATGCGTTCGGCAAAGGTCTGGATCGACTCGGGCGTGTAGCCGCGGCGGCGCAGGCCGACGATGGTGGGCATGCGGGGGTCGTCCCAGCCGCTAACCTTGTGGTCGTACACCAGCTGAGCGAGCTTGCGTTTGCTGGTGATGACGTAGGTGAGGTTCAGGCGCGCAAATTCGTACTGGCGGGGGGGCGGACTGGCCAGCAGGGCGCCTTCGGTCAAGCGCTCCAGCAGCCAGTCGTAGAAGGGGCGTTGGTCTTCAAACTCCAGCGTGCACAGGCTGTGGGTGATCTGCTCCAGCGCGTCCTCAATGGGGTGAGCGTACGTGTACATCGGGTAGATGCACCAGGTATCGCCGGTGTTGTGGTGTGTTGCGCGGCGAATGCGGTAGATGGCCGGGTCGCGCATGTTGATGTTGGGGCTGGCCATGTCGATCTTGGCGCGCAGCACCATGGAGCCGTCTTCGTGCAAGCCGGCCTTCATCTCGCGGAACTTGGCCAGGTTTTCGGCCGGGGTGCGGCTGCGGAAGGGGCTGTTCACGCCGGGCTTGCCGAAGTCGCCGCGGTTGATGCGCATTTGCTCGACTGTTTGCTCGTCCACGTAGGCGTGGCCGGCCTCGATCAGGTACTCGGCGGCGCGGTACATGAAGTCGAAGTAGTCGCTGGCCTGGAAGGGCGGGGCGCTGGGGTGGCCATTCCAGTCAAAACCCAGCCATTTCACCGAGTCGATGATGCTGTCGACGTATTCGGTGTCTTCTTTTTCGGGGTTGGTATCGTCAAAACGCAGGTGGCACACGCCGCCGTAGTCGCGCGCCAGGCCAAAATTGATGCAGATGCTCTTGGCGTGGCCGATGTGCAGGTAGCCATTGGGTTCGGGCGGGAAGCGGGTGCGGATCTTCGCGGGGTCCGGCTGGCCGGCGGCGTGGTGGGCGGCATCGCCCGGGGTGCCACCCCAGCGGCGGGGGGCGTAGGTGCCTTTTTCCAGATCGTTCTCGATGATCTGGCGCAAGAAGTTGCTGGTTTTGACGGCTTCTGGGGGCGCCGCTGTCGCGTTGGCGGGTGCATTGGCAGCTGGGTTGGCGGGGTTTTGGGTACTCATCGGGCCATTTTAGGCGCCGGTTTCGTGAACGTTTACGCATGGAAACGGGTGCGTATACGTCCAGACACAACGTAAAGACAAATTTATGCCATCCTTTTGCCTACCTGGTGCGTTATGTACCAGTGAGGCGAGTCCATTTGGCTGGCTGCCCTCGTTCAAACAGGAGATTTCCATGACGAAAACCCGTTCTATCTATGCCCTGGCCGCCTCGGCTGGCGTGGCGCTGGCTTTGCTGGCTGGCGGGGGCGCTGCCCAGGCCCGCGATGTCAATTGGTCTGTGGGTATTGGCGTACCCGGCGTGGTGGTGGGGGCCAGCAATGGCTACTACGCACCCGCCCCCACGTATTACGCGCCACCTCCGCCCGTGTACTACGCACCTCCCCGTCCGGTGTACTACGCACCACCGGCTTATTACGCTCCCCCACCTGTGGTGTATTACGGTGAGCGTCATCACCGCCACCACCATCGCCACCACGGCCATGGCAACGGTCATGGTCGCGGCCACTGGGACCGGTAACTTCTAACTTTATTGGCTCAGGCCCGGTCGCCTCATCTGGCGGCCGGCTTTTGTAACCAACCTCTTGGGCGCTAGTCGCTCACAGGCAGCGTCTTGCACAGGCTGCCTTTTACAGCGGCCCTTCGGGGCCGCTTTTTCTTTGGTGCGTGTGCTGGCCAGATGCCCGGTCAGTGCTGGGCGCGCCAGCAGCATAATCCCGCACTCTGCCCGCTGGCGTGGCAGGCGCAACCCTCGGAGTGCATGTCTGTGAAAACCGTTTTTGTCCTCAATGGTCCCAACCTGAACCTGCTCGGTACGCGCGAGCCTGCCGTGTATGGCGCGCAGACGCTGGCCGACGTTGAAAAGTTGTGCGCCGATGCCTGCGCCCGCCACGGTTTTGCGCTGCGGTTTCACCAAAGCAACCACGAAGGCGCGCTGATCGACTGGATTCACGAGGCCGGCCGGCTGCATGCAGCGGGCGAATTGGCCGGCGTGGTCATCAATGCGGGCGCCTACACCCACACCAGCGTGGCCCTGCACGACGCGACCAAGGGCACGGGCATCACGATGATCGAGCTGCACATCAGCAACGTGCACGCGCGCGAGCCCTTCCGCCACCACTCCTACATGGCCGCTGCCGCCAAGGCCGTGATGTGCGGTTTTGGCGTGCTGGGCTATGGGTTGGCGATTGACGGGCTGGCGCAGCTGCTGCAGCCACAAGCCGCGGCCTGAGCCCGGCGGCCCCACCAGGAGCTTTGTGCGTGGCCACCCTATTGCCGCCGCCCCTGGAGGTGCCTGAGGACGAGGTAGAGATCACCGCCATGCGCGCGCAAGGCGCGGGCGGGCAGAACGTCAACAAGGTGTCGAGCGCGGTGCATCTGCGCTTTGATGTGGCAGCGTCGTCGCTGCCTGACGGGGTGAAAGAGCGCCTTTTGGCGCTGCGCGACAGCCGCATCACGCACGAGGGTGTAGTGGTGATCAAGGCGCAGCAGTACCGCAGCCAGGAGCAAAACCGCACCGATGCACTGGAGCGGCTGAACGCGCTGGTCAACACCGTGGCCGTGCCGCCGCGGGTGCGGCGCGCCACCAAGCCCACTTACGGGTCTAAACAGCGGCGGCTTGAGGGCAAGAGCCAGCGCAGCGAGACCAAGGCTCTGCGCGGCCGGATACGCGACGGCTCGTAAGCGGTGGATGGGGCGCCCGGTGACTGCGCCTGATTGGCATCACGGGTAGAACAATCTGTCTGCCCTTTGGGGCTTGGTAAGGCGGGTTGGCAGTCCTACATTCAAGGCATTACCCACGGATCAAACCCTAAGGCACCTGCTATGTCCGCCACAGCCCACGCCCCCCACCCCGCCATCCCCGCACTGTTCGTCTCGCACGGCGCGCCACTGTTCGCGGTGGACGCTGGCACCACCGGCCCTGCGCTCACGCAATGGGGCCAGGCCCTGAAGGCGCAGTACCCCGGCTTGCGCGGCGTGGTGATCATGTCGCCGCACTGGATGGCTCGCTCCCCGCAGGTCATGACCGGCCCACAGCCTGCGACCTGGCACGACTTTGGCGGCTTTCCACCCGCTCTGTACGAGCTGCAGTACCCCGCACCCGGCTCGCCCGCGCTGGCGCAGGAGGTGCTGGGTCTGTTGCAGGCTGCGGGCGTGGCCGCGCAGGGCGATGCCGCCCGCCCGTTTGACCACGGCGCATGGGTGCCCCTGATGCATTTGTTCCCTGAGGCCGACCTCCCGGTGGTGCAGGTGGCCCTGCCCGTGGGCGCCGGCCCGGCCGAGGTGTATGGGCTGGGCGCTGCACTGCGCAGCCTGCGCGACCAGAATGTCCTGGTGGTGGGTTCGGGCAGCATGACGCACAACCTGGCCGAGTTCTTTGGCGGAGAGCGCGAGGCCGCACCCTATGTGCTGGAGTTCAGCCGCTGGATCGAATCGGCCCTGGCGCGAGGCGACATGAAGGCGCTGCTCAACTACCGCAGCGAGGCGCCGCATGCGCGCCGCGCGCATCCCACCGAGGACCACTTCCTGCCCATCTTTTTTGCGCTGGGTGCCGCGGGCGACGATTTGCACGCCGACTACTTGAGCCGCGAGGTGATGTACAGCATGCTGTCGATGGACGCGTTTGCCTTACAGCCTGCGCATTGACCCGCCCCAGCCTTGAAATTCGTATCAAAAATGCCCCTAGCGCTTATCCATGCTTGATCTACCGCTCACATTTTTGCAGCGCCCGGCCGCTGCCACCACACCCCGGCCTTGGCTGCTGGTGCTCATGCACGGCGTGGGCAGCAACGAGCAGGACCTGTTCGGCCTAGCGCCGCACATCCCCGAGCGTTTTCACGTGCTGAGCCTGCGGGCGCCGTTTCGCATGGGGCCGGGCGCGCATGCGTGGTTTGACTTCTCCATCGAGCCCAACGGCGAGCGCACCATCAACGAAGCGCAAGAGGCCCAAAGCCGCGCCCTGGTGGCCCAGGCCATCGCCTCGGCGGGCGAACAACTGGGCATTCCGCCCGAGCGCATCGTGGTGGGCGGCTTCAGCCAGGGCGGCATCATGGCGCTGTCGCTGCTGCTGACCCAACCGGCGTTGATGCAGGCCGCCATGGTGTGGCACAGCCGCCTGCTGACGCAGGTGCTGCCCCTGGCCGCCCCGCCCGATGCGCTGCGGGGCAAGCAGCTGTGGCTGAGCCATGGCACGCACGACGACGTCATCCCGCTGGCCCACGCGCAGGCCATCGCGCACCACATGGAGCGTCTGCCTGTGGCGGTGACGTACCGTGAGTTCCCGGGTGCGCACGAGATCCGGCCCTCCGAGCTGTCAGCAACCGTGACTTGGCTCGACTCCCTGGCGGGCACACCCGCTGCCTTTTAGGTCGACCCCTGCGCCTGCCATCGCGGCAGGTGGGGAGCCGCGTAAGTTCCCGCTGTCGGTACATGGCGTTACGCACGCAGCCGCCTCACCGCTTCCAATGGCACGGTGCCCCGGGGCTGGGAACGCCTTGCGGTGGAACCTCCGAACCGGGCATTGCAACCGCACCGCCCCAGGAGGCCCATGCCCGATCACGACACCGCCGAATTCCGACCCACACCCCCGCGCGCTTCGTCCGCGCCCTGGATCGCTGCCGTGGTGCTGGGCTGCGCGGCTGTTGCAGGCGCCGCGTGGTGGTTCTGGCTGCGGCCCGCAGAGCCGCTCCCGCCCGCGGGCTCACCACCGACCGCCAGCGCGCCTGCGGCACCCGCAGCGTCAGTGCCGATGCCTGAGGCTTCGGGCCCGCAGAACCTGGTCGATGGGCTCGCACCTGCAGATGCCGCACTGCCGCCCCTGGCGGAATCCGACACCCGCGTGACGGCGTTGCTGGGCGACTTGCTGGGGCGCGACAAGGTGGCCCGATTCTTGGTGACCGAGGGCTTTGTGCGCCGTGTGGTCGCCACCGTGGACAACCTGGGCCGCGCACAGGCGCCAGCGCGCATGTGGCCGGTGCAGCCCGCGTCCCAGCGGTTTACCGTAGAGGGCCCGGAAGGCACGCAGACCGTGTCGCCCGCCAATGCCGCGCGCTACAGCGCGGTGCTGGACTTTGCCGAGGCCGTGCCCCTGGAGGCTGCGGTGGCGTTGTACGCACGGCTCTATCCGCTGTTTCAGCAGGCGTACGAAGAGCTGGGCTATCCCAAGCGTTACTTCAACGACCGCCTGGTGGCGGTGCTGGACCATCTGCTCCTCACGCCCGAGCCCAAGGGACCGCTGCGCGTGAAGCTGTTGCCGGTGAACACCGAGGTGCCCGACCTGCGGCCCTGGGTGCGGTATGAGTTTGCCGACCCTGCGCTGCAGGCGCTTTCCAGCGGCCAGAAGATTTTGGTGCGCATGGGGCCTGCGAACGAGGCGCGGGCCAAGGTGCTGATCCGCGAACTGCGCCGGCGTGTTGCCACCGGCGAGGTGGCCCGCAAGCCGGTGCCCTAGTCCCGCACGGCGCGGAGTCGCGGCGCCACGCTTTCCAGGTGGGGCGGCGGCCTTGCGGGCTCCACCGCGCGTTGGGTCAGGCCTGTGCGGGGCGGGGGCCGTGGCGCAGGGTCAGCAGGGTGCCCAGCGTCAGCGCCGCCAGCGCGAACGCCGGCCCGCCCAAAGCGCCCACGTGGTCCACCATCAGTCCCCCAAAGATGGCACCGCTGGCAATCGCGATCTGAAACGCCGCCACCAGCAGCCCGCCCGCGCCCTCGGCCTGGTCGGGCGCGGCGCGCACGATCCAGGTCTGAAAACCCACCGGGAAGGCGCCAAACGCAAAGCCCCACAGCGTGACCGCCACGGCCGTGATGGCGGCGGACTGCCCGGCCACCAGCAGCGTGGCAGCCAGCACGGCGATGAGCGCACCACCGTAGACGATGGCCTGGCGCTCACTGCGCCCCGCGATCCAGCCGCCCACGAAGTTGCCAAAGAAGCCACCCACACCATAGCCCAGCAGCACCGCGGTGATCGTGGCTACCGACAGGTGTGTGACCTGCTCCATCAGCGGACGGATGTACGTAAAGCCTGCGAAGTGCCCCGAGATGACCAGCAGCACCGCCAGCAGCGCCACGCGCACGGGCGGGCGGCGCAGCAGCTCAGCCAGCACTTTCAGATTGGGGTTGTCGCGCGGGGGCAGGGCGGGCAATGCCACCAGCTGCACTGCCAGCGTGACGAGGCTGATGCCGCCCGCCGCGATGAAGGCGCTGCGCCAGCCCCACAGGTCGCCCATCCACGCGCCGATGGGCGCTGCGCACACGGTGGCCACTGACACCCCCGTGAGAATGAACGACATGGCCCGCGCAAACAGCGAGTCCGGCACCAGCCGCATGGCCAGCGCCGCCGACATGGACCAGAAGCCGCCCAGCGCCACGCCCAGCAGCACCCGCGCCGCCAGCAGCGTGACCATGCTGCCGGCCAGGGCCGACATCAGGTTGGACAGCACCAGCAGCAGCGTGAAGGCGATCATCACCAGCCGCCGGTCGATGCGGCGCGTGAGCAGCGGCAGCGACGGGGCAGCCACTGCGGCCACCAGCGCCGTCACGGTGACGGCCTGGCCCGCGGCCCCATCGCTCACGCGCAGATCGCTGGCCATGGCGGTGAGCAGGCTGGCGGGCAGGAACTCGGCCGTGACGAGGCCAAAGACGCCCAGCGCCATCGACGCGACAGCGGCCCAGCGGGCCTCCGTGGGCTCGGGGGTGGAGTGCGGGTCGGGCGCGGCCTCGTCAATGACGGCACCGGTGGGCGCATCAAGGCAGGCGGAGCAGGATGGAGAGGAGGACACGGGAAAAGCCTTGGGATGGGTGAAAAGCCATCGTAGGGATAAGATGGCGGCGTTTCCATGCCGTAAAAGCCGAAATGCTTGACTTTTTATCCAAGCCCTTCAATCAGGTCCCGCAGCAGCCTTTTGCGGACCCGCCGGACCTGCTGACCCAGATCCTGCTTGGCCTGCGCCTGGACGGCGTGGAATATGGCCGCTGCGTTCTGTACCCGCCGTGGGCGATTGCCTTCCCGGCGCAGCGCTCGGCGCGCTTTCACTTCGTCGGCCATGGCGGGGCCTGGCTGCGCACGCAGGGCACCGAGTGGCAGCGCCTGAACCAGGGCGATGCGGTGCTGCTGCCACACGGCAGCTTCCATGTACTGGCCAGCTCCCCCGAGGTGCCCCCGGTGGACATCGACTCTCTGGCGCGCAAGGCCGTGTCGGAGAACATCTACCTGGTGGACGGGCGCGATGCCAACAACGCGCACTTGGGCACCCCTGTGGCACCGCCGCCTCCGCAGGCGCCCGACGTCGTGTTCAGCGGCGCGCTGCGCTTCAACCTGGACCCGCTGCACCCGCTGATGGCGATGATGCCCGCGGTGATGATGGCCGGCGACCTGGCGCGGCGTGACACCACCGTACCGGTGCTGCTGGACGCCATGGAGCGAGAGGTGGAGCACGACCGCATGGGCGCCTGCGCCATCCTCGCGCGCCTGGCCGATGCGCTGGCCGCCAGCATCATCCGCGCATGGGTGGAGTGCAGCTGCAACAACCCCACCGGGTGGATCGCCGCCGTGCGTTGCCCGCGCGTGGGCAAGGTGATCGCCGCCATCCACGCCGACCCTGAGCGCGACTGGAACGTGCCGCTGCTGGCCGACCTGATGGGCGCTTCGCGCTCGAGCTTTTCCGAGTCGTTCACGCGCACCATGGGGGAGAGCCCGGCGCGCTACGTGGCCAAGGTCAAGATGTCGCAGGCGCGGAGTTGGATCGCACGCGATGGCATGCGGGTGGCGGTGGCGGCCAATCGACTGGGGTACGAGTCCGAGGCGTCCTTCAGCCGGGCGTACAAGCGAATCGTCGGGCATCCGCCGAGCAGGGCTGCGTCGTTCTGAGTTGCTGTGCGCTCAGGCGCCGCAATCAGCGCGGCAGCGGCAGCGCCGTCTTGTAGCGCACCTGTTTCAGCGCAAAGCTTGACCGGATCTTCTCCACGCCCGGTATGGGCGCGAGGCGCTCCAGGATGAACCGCTCCAACGCCGAAATGTCCGGCACGGCCACACGGATCAAATAGTCGCTGTCGCCGCTCATCAGGTAGCACTCCATCACCTCGTCGTGCTCGGCAATGCGCTGCTCGAAATCGCCGAGCGCCTCCTTGCTTTGTGTCTTCAGGCTGATGCTGATGAACACGTTGAGCCCCAGCCCCAGCGCAGCCGCGCTGGCCAGCGCCACATAGCGGCTAATGACGCCGCTGGCCTCCAGGGCCTTCACCCGCGCCAGGCAGGGCGAGGGCGACAGGTGCACACGCCGCGCCAGCTCCACGTTCGACAGCGAGCCGTCGGCCTGCAGCTCGGCCAGAATGCGCAAATCCAGGGTGTCCAGCTTCATGTGCTGCAGTTTACGGGTTGCGCCGCAGTAAATGCCGCTGGCGTTGCGCGGGCCGTGCACAACGGCAACTCATTTGGGCACCGCGCCACTACAGTGGCAGGATGAACGCACCCACTCCCCACAGCCTGCTGCTGGAGCAAAAGCAACAACAGCATTCAAACCCTGTGTTGGCCACCGACACGGACCCCGAAGAAACCGCCGAATGGCGCGATGCCTTCCTGGCCCTGGTGGCCACCGAGGGCCCGGAGCGGGCACGGCACATCCTGCAGGAGCTGGTGCGCCTGGCGCGCGCACAGCGCATCGGCTGGCACCCCGACCTGAACACGCCGTATGTGAACACCGTGGCGGTGCAGGACCAGCCGGTGTTTCCCGGCGACCTGGCGGTGGAAGAGCGCGTGGCCTCCATCGTGCGCTGGAACGCGCTGGCCATGGTGGTGCGCGCCAACCAGGCCTATGGCGAACTGGGCGGCCACATCGCCAGCTACGCCAGCGCGGCCGACCTGTTCGAGAGCGGTTTCAACCACTTCTTCCGGGCCCGCGAAGGCGTGGGCGAGGGGCAGCACCGGGGCGATCTGGTGTTCTTCCAGCCGCACAGCGCGCCGGGCGTGTATGCGCGGGCGTTCCTCGAAGGCCGCTTGAGCGAGCAGGACCTGCTGCACTACCGCCAGGAACTCACCGCGCCGGCTGCAGGCGCGCAGGGCCTGTCGAGCTACCCGCACCCCTGGTTGATGCCGGACTTCTGGCAGTTCCCCACCGGGTCGATGGGGATCGGCCCCATCAGCAGCATCTACCACGCGCGCTTCATGCGCTACCTCACGCACCGCAATCTGCTCGACTGCTCGGCCCGCAAGGTCTGGGGCGTGTTCGGCGATGGCGAGATGGACGAGCCCGAGAGCATGAGCGCGCTGACCCTGGCCGCGCGCGAGGGCCTGGACAACCTGGTCTGGGTGGTCAACTGCAACCTGCAGCGCCTGGACGGCCCGGTGCGCGGCAACGGCCGCATCATCGACGAGCTGGAGCGCCTGTTCGCCGGCGCGGGCTGGAACGTGGTCAAGCTGGTGTGGGGCAGCGACTGGGACGGCCTGTTCGCCCGCGACCTGACCGGTGCCTTGGTGCGCACGCTCGAAGGCACGGTGGACGGCCAGATGCAGACCTTTGCCGCCAAGGACGGCCGCTTCAACCGCGACAACTTCTTCGGCCAGAACCCCGAGCTGGCGGCCCTGGCCCAGGGCATGACGGACGAGCAGATCGACCGCTTGAAGCGCGGCGGGCACGACCTGGTGAAGATTCATGCCGCATATGCCGCCGCTGCGCGCCACCAGGGCCAGCCCACGGTGATCCTGGCGCACACCAAGAAGGGCTACGGCATGGGCACGGCCGGCCAGGGCAAGATGACCACGCACAGCCAGAAGAAGCTCGACGAGACCGACCTCATCGAGTTTCGCAACCGCTTCAACCTGCCCCTCACCGACGAGCAGGCCACGAGCCTCGCGTTCTTCAAGCCCGCCGAAGACAGCCCCGAGATGCGCTACCTGCGCAGCCACCGTCAGAAGCTGGGAGGCTACCTGCCGCGCCGCGAGACGGCCTGCGACGCGCTGCCCGTGCCCGCCATCGCAAGCTACGCGCAGTTCGCGCTGCAGGCCGATGGCAAGGAGATGAGCACCACCATGGCCTTCGTGCGCATGCTGGGCACCCTGCTCAAGGACGCCACACTGGGCCCGCGCATCGTGCCTATCGTGGCCGACGAGGCGCGCACTTTCGGCATGGCCAATCTGTTCAAGCAGGTCGGCATCTACAGCAGCGTGGGCCAGCGCTATGCGCCCGAAGACATCGGCTCGGTGCTGAGCTACCGCGAGGCGCTGGACGGCCAGATTCTGGAAGAAGGCATCAGCGAGGCCGGCGCCATCGCCAGCTGGACGGCGGCGGCCACCAGCTACAGCGTGCACGGCCTGGCCATGCTGCCGTTCTACATCTACTACTCGATGTTCGGCTTCCAGCGCGT
>SDXZ01000101.1 GCA_004210805.1 Acidovorax sp. | reverse complement strand
GTCATCACCTCGTCGAGCACCAGCAGGGCGCCGTATTCGGTGCACAGCTCGCGGCAGCGCTTCATGAACGGGACGCTCGCGCGCACCAGGTTCATGTTGCCCGCGATGGGCTCGATCATCACGCAGGCCAGTTCCTTGCCGTGCAGGGCAAAGGCTTCTTCCAGCTGGGCCACGTTGTTGTATTCGAGCACCAGGGTGTGCTGCACCACTTCGGGCGGCACGCCCGCGCTGGTGGCGTTGCCAAAGGTGGCCAGGCCCGAGCCGGCTTTGACCAGCAGCGAATCGGCATGGCCGTGGTAGCAGCCTTCGAACTTGATGAATTTGCTGCAGCCCGTGGCGCCGCGCGCGAGGCGAATGGCGCTCATGCCGGCTTCGGTGCCCGAGCTCACCAGGCGGATCATCTCCATGGAGGGCACCAGGCCCAGGATCTCCTCGGCCAACTCGACCTCGCGCTCGGTGGGCGCGCCGAAGCTGAAGCCTTCGAGCGCCGCCTTTTGCACCGCGTCGAGCACGGCCGGGTGGCCGTGGCCCAGGATCATCGGGCCCCACGAGCCGATGTAGTCAATGAAGCGCTGGTCGTTGGCGTCCCAGAAGTACGCGCCTTGCGCCCGCTTGATGAAGCGCGGCGTGCCGCCCACGGCCTTGAAGGCCCGCACGGGCGAGTTCACGCCGCCGGGGATGAGCGCCTTGGCGCGTTCGAACAAAGGAATGTTGAGATCAGTGCTTGGTGTCATGGGGGGGCATCACAAAGCCTTCGATGGCCTGTTTATCGTCGATGGGGGTGTCGTCGTCGGCATCGTCATCGTCGTCGGGCTGGGCCCAGAACATGCGGTCGGGCACGATGTGGCCCATGCCGGGGCGAAAGCCGGCATCCAGGCAGCGGTCCAGGTAGCTCAGCGCTTCGCTGGTGGCTTCGCCCAGGTCGTTGCCCGAGGCCACCAAGGCAGTGAGCGCAGCCGAGAGGGTGTCGCCCGCGCCGGCAAAGGTGGCGTCGAACAGTTCGAACTTGCCGCTGCCGAGGATGGTCTGGGGCGATGCGAGCACGTTCTCGACAAACTGCTCCGGCAGGGGGATGCCGGTAACCAGGGTGTAGGGCACGCCCATCTCGGAGGCCGCGCGGGCGATGTCGCGCGCCGTGGGATTGCGGTCGCCGGACCAGTCTGGCAGGAGCCAGCGCCACAGGGTGCTGTGGTTTCCTACCAACACCGAGGTCTGCGGTAACAACAATTCGCGGAAGGCGTCCAGGTACTCGTCAATCTGCTCCTCCGTCCACCAGGACAGGTTGGGCATGTAGGCGATCACGGGGACTTCGTCGTAGTCGGTCGTGATCTCGGCGATGGCGCTGATGTTCTCAGGGCTGCCCACGAAGCCGACCTTGATGGCCTGCACCGGCATGTCTTCAAGCACCGTTCGTGCCTGCTCGGCGACGGCTTCGTCGTCAAAGCTGAAATGGTCAAAAATCTGCGCCGTATCGCGTGCGTAGGCACCGCAGACCACGGCGATCGGGTGCCCGCCAACAGAGGCGATGGTGGTGATGTCGGCGGTCAGGCCGCCGGAGCCGCTGGGGTCGCTGGCGTTGAAGACCAGCACACAGGCCGGGCTGGCGTCTTCCGAACCGTCATCTTCAATATCTATGATTTCTGGGGGGGGTGGGGATGCTTTGGTGGTCATGGACCAGATCCTGCTAGAAGGGTGGCACCGAAGCCGCAGCCCGCTGAGATGACTAGATACAATCGTTGCATTCTATGTGAAGGCCCTTTAAGCTGTGATCGACTCTAAAACTTGGATGTGCTCAGTAACAATTGACTACAACAGGCGCATCTTTCAAAGTGCTCGTGGTGGATGACAGCAACACCATCCGTCGAAGCGCCGAGATTTTTCTCAAGCAGGGGGGGCACGAAGTCTTGTTGGCCGACGACGGCTTTGACGCTTTGGCCAAAGTCAACGATTACCAGCCTCAGCTGATCTTCTGCGACATCCTCATGCCCAAGCTCGACGGGTACCAGACCTGCGCGATCATCAAGCGCAACGCCCGTTTTGCAGATACCCCGGTGGTCATGCTGTCCTCGAAGGACGGCGTGTTCGACAAAGCGCGTGGGCGCATGGTCGGCTGCCAGGAATATCTCACCAAACCGTTTACCAAAGACCAACTCCTGCAGGCCGTGCAGCAGTTCGGCAATCCCCAACAAGGAGCGATGTAATGCCCATCCAGAAAGTATTGGTCGTCGACGACTCGAAGACCGAGTTGATGTTTTTGACGGACCTGCTTCAGAAAAAAGGCATGCAGGTACGTACCGCAGAAAATGCCGATGAAGCGTTTCGCCGCCTCGCAGAAGAAAAGCCGGACCTGATCCTCATGGATGTGGTGATGCCCGGCCAGAACGGTTTTCAGCTCACGCGGGCCATCACCCGTGATCCGCTCTATGCCGATGTGCCCATCATCATGTGCACCAGCAAGAATCAAGAGACGGACCGCGTCTGGGGGATGCGTCAGGGTGCGCGTGGCTATATCACCAAGCCCGTGGATCCCGCTGAACTGCAGGCCAAAATCGACGCTTTGAACTGAGGCTGCGGCGCGTTCATGGCCAACCGCGAAGCCCTGCGAGAGCTCCAGACCCGACTTGCCAGCCGACTACAGGCTGCAAGAACCGAAGGAACGTCTGTGTCGTCCTGGCTGGCTGTAGAGTCCGCCGGGAGTCTCTATTTGCTGCCCCTGGGACAGTCGGGGGAAATCTTCCCCTGGGTCGCCATCCAGGCGGTGCCCTACACCCAAAGCTGGTTCCTGGGCGTCGCGAACCTGCGCGGCGGTCTGGTGGGTGTGGTCGATCTGGCGGGCCTGCTAGGTTCGGCCGCTCCGCGCACTGAGCAGGCCCTGACCGAAGCCAGCCTGCTGGCCTTCAATGCGGCCCTCGAAGTGAACGCCGCTTTGCTGGTCGATCGGCTTGCCGGTTTGCGCGGGACCGACGCGTTCGTGTCCTCCGAGCCGCCTGCCGGGGACGCCCCCGCCTTCTTTGGCACCACTTATATCGATTCCAGCGGTACGCGCTGGCAGGAACTGAACCTGCAGGTTCTTTCCCAACATCCCGCTTTCCTGAGCATCAGTGCTTGAGTTTTTCTGTAAGGCTGCACCATGTCCGTCGTCAATCAATTTGGAAAACTGTTCAACCGGAAACCTGACACGCCGGACACCGGCGCGCATGCCGGCGCTGTCGATGACGGGCAGGACCTTCTGGCCACTGGCTCGCTGGACGGCGGGCAACTGCGCGATGCGTACCAGGCCGAAGCCATGAACAGCGTGCAGGGCGATCCCGACGGTTACACGCCGGAGCTGACGGCGCCCGATGTCGAGGAGGACCTCATCTCTTTGCCACTGCTGGGCCGCGCTACGACCGCCGCCCACCAGCGGCGGCTGCTGGGATTGCTGCTTTTCGGGGTGTTGGTGCTGGGTGCGATTGCATTCTGGGTGCTGCAGCAAGCCGATCGCTCCGCGCAGCAGCTGGCCGCTACCGGCCAATCGCTGATGCAGTCGCAGCGTCTGGCCAAGTCGGTATCGCAGGCCCTGGTGGGTAGCCCCCAGGCCTTCCCTGACGTGGTGGAAAGCTCGGGCGTGTTGGCGCGCAACGTGCGTGGCCTGACTGCTGGTGACAAGGAACTGGGCGTGGAATCGCTGGGCGAGCCCTACAAGCCGGACCTGGATGCGGTTAATCCGCTGATGGAACGCGCAGAGCGCAATGCCAGCGTGGTGATGGGCCAGCAAAAAATTCTGACCCAGGTGGGTGACGCTCTGCGCACCATCAACCGCCAGTCGTCCGATCTGCTGGAAATTGCCGAAACCGTGTCGTCGCTGAAACTGCAGCAAAACGCTCCAGCCGCTGAAATCTCCGCGGCCGGCCAGCTGGTGATGTTGACGCAGCGTATCGGCAAGTCCGCCAACGAATTTCAGACCATGGAAGGCGTGAGCCCCGAGGCCGTGTTCTTGCTTGGCAAGGATTTGAACTCGTTCAAGGAAATCGCCCAAGGCCTTCTGGATGGCAGCCCTGAACTGCGTCTGGCCGCAACCAAAGATGCACAGACCCGTGAACAACTCGAAGCGCTGATCAAGCTCTATGAGCAGACCCGCACGCAGGCCAGCGCCATTTTGGGCAACCTGCAGGGCTTGGTGTCTGCCCGCGAAGCGCAGTCCGCCATCATTGCCGACAGCGAACCACTGCGCCGCCAGCTTGAAGGCCTGCAGACCAAGCTCTCCGCCCAGACGGGTGTGGGCGGTGGCCAGCTGGCAGCCCTGGCCCTTGCCGGCCTGTTCGTGATTCTTTGCGGCGTGGGCATCTCGCGCGTTCAGCTGCTGGACAGCCGGGGCCGCCAGACAGCTGCCGAATCGCAGCAAAAGGACGCCAAGCGCCAGGAGCAGGAAGCCAAGCGCGTCAACGACGCCAACCAGGCTGCCATTTTGCGTTTGATGAACGAACTGCAGTCGGTCGCTGAAGGCGACTTGACCCAGGAAGCCACCGTGACCGAAGACATCACGGGCGCCATTGCCGACTCGGTGAACTACACGGTGGAAGAACTTCGCCAGCTGGTGGGCAGCGTGCAGAACACGGCGACCCGGGTGGCACAGACGACAGCCCAGGTGGACAGCACGTCGACCGAGCTGCTGGCCGCATCGACCGAACAGCTGCGCGAAATTCGTGAAACCGGCCGCTCCGTTCTGGACATGGCGACCCGAATCAACGAAGTGTCCACACAGGCGCAAGAGTCCGCCACGGTGGCCCGCCAATCGCTGCAAGCTGCCGACTCCGGTCTGCAGGCCGTGCAGAACGCCATCGGCGGTATGAACTCCATCCGCGACCAGATCCAGGACACCTCCAAGCGGATCAAGCGCCTGGGCGAATCGTCGCAGGAGATCGGCGAAATCACCGAGCTGATTTCCGACATTACCGAGCAGACGAACGTGCTGGCCCTGAACGCCGCCATCCAGGCCGCTTCCGCCGGTGAAGCCGGCCGAGGCTTCTCGGTGGTGGCCGAAGAAGTGCAGCGACTGGCTGAACGTTCCGCAGACGCCACGCGCCAGATCTCGGCGCTAGTGAAGGCCATTCAGACCGACACCCAGGATGCCGTGGCCGCTATGGAGCGCTCCACGCAAGGGGTGGTGGAAGGGGCCCGCCTGTCCGACAGCGCCGGTACCGCACTGACCGAGATCGACCGCGTGTCGCGCCGCCTTGCTGAACTGATTGAGCAGATTTCGTCTTCGACTTCCAAGGAAGCTGTCCTCGCCAATGAAGTGGCTGACAACATCCAGCACATTTTTGCGGTGACGGAGCAGACGGGTGAAGGTACCCGCACCACGGCGCAACAGGTGCGCGAACTCTCGCACATGGCCGAGGAATTGCGCCAATCGGTGGCACGGTTCAAGATCGCCTGACCCCGCAGTTAGTCGTTAGTCATCAACCAGCTGGCTCCTAGCAGCCGGGGACGAATCCATGTCATCTATTGATGTCAACAATGCACCGGCGGCGGATGGGACTCAGGGGGATCAGGACCTGGGCCCGTTGGCTTGGGTGCTTGACGAACTGCGCAAATCCCTTGACGGTGCTGTCAAGGCCATGCGGCGCTTCGTGCGCGATGCAGAAGCCGCTCGTGAATCAGACCTTGCGGCGCTGGATGCTGGCCCGCTTCGGATCGCCCGCCAGCAACTGCACCAGGCCTGCGGTGCGCTTGAAATGGTCGGCATGGGCCCTCCCGCGCTCGTCTTGCGCGCCATGGAGTCCGCAGTCCAAAAGTTTGTGCAGCGGCCCGAAACCTGCAGCGATGACGCCGCAGCGGTCATCGAGCGCGCCAGTTTTGCGCTGATTGAATACCTTGAAACCGTTCTGGCGGGCAAAGCAGCTTCGCCCGTCGCACTGTTTCCGCAATACCGGGATGCCCAGGCTCTGGCCGGCGCCGACCGGGTCCACCCTGCCGATCTGTGGCCGGTGGAACGCCGCTTTCGTGAACCCGAAGGAACGGTGTCGGCTGCGCCGCTGCCCTACGGCACCGAGGCACGGGCACGCCTGGACTCCGCGGTTTTGCGGATCGTCAAATCGGGCGACCAAAAAGCCGCACTGAGCCTGCGGGACACCTGCCTGGGGTTTGTCGCCTCTCAGCCAGACCGGCAGTCGCGTGCGTTCTGGAAGATCTGTGCGGGCTTTTTTGAAGCGTTTGGCAATGGCCTGCTTCCCGCGGACGTCTATGTCAAGCGTGTGGCGTCCCGTGTGCTGATGCAGTACGCCACCCTGGCCAAGGGTGACACGACCATCGCTGATCGCCTTGTTCAGGACTTGCTGTTTTTCTGTTCGCAGGCCAAGCCGGCAGACGCAGCCACGGTCGAAACACCTTCCTTGCAAGCCGTGCGGCAGGCTTTTGCGTTAGATCGGTTCAAGCCAGTAGATTACGAATCTGCACGTTTCGGTCGGTTCGACCCGGCCATGTTGGCCCAGGCCCGCAAGCGGATCGCCGCAGCCACCGAGACCTGGTCGGCCCTGGCTGGTGGAGACCGCAACAAGCTCAAGCCCGCAGCGGACCAATTCAGTCTGGTTTGCGACTCCCTGCGCAAGCTGCAACCCGGCAGTGAAAGCCTGGCCCAGGCCCTGACGCGGACGCTGGACGCGACCACACGTTCGGGCGAGCCCCCATCGGCCGCGCTGGCCATGGAAGTGGCCACCTCGGTGCTGTATCTGCAGGCCACGTTTGAAGAACTGGATGCGGCCGACGACCAGATGGAGGCCCGGTCGAACCGTCTTGCCGAGCGTCTGGACGCGGTCAGCGCGGGCGCGCAGCCCGAGCCGCTGGAACAGTGGATGGAAGAGCTGTACCGCAGGGTCAGCGACAACCAGACCATGGGCAGTGTCGTGGACGAGCTACGTTCCACGCTCGGCGAGGCCGAGAAGGCGCTCGATCAGTTTTTCCGCAATCCCCAGGACACCGCAATCCTGGCGAGCGTGCCCACCCACCTCGCCCAGATGCGGGGCGTTTTGTCGGTGTTGGGCCTCGACCAAGCCTCCCTCGCCGTGGTGCGCATGCGCGACATGGTCGAACGCTTGCTCATCAACGAAGTGCCCGAGGCCGACCGCCAAAGCGTTTTCGAGAAGCTGGGCAACAGCCTGGGCGCTCTGGGCTTTTTGATCGACATGCTCAGCTACCAGCGCACCATGGCGCGCAAGCTGTTTGTGTACGACGAAGAGTTGGGTGAGCTGCGCATCCTCATGGGGAAGACCCGCCCCCGTGCCTCCGATGCCGTGGAAGAGTCGCCTGCCAAGCTCGAGGAGCGGACGATTCCGCTGCCCGATGTGATGCCGCGGTTCCCGGTGCAGGAGCCCCTCAGCGAGCCCACCGATTTTGGCTCTCTGCCTTCGTTGCCGGACATGCCCTCGGCTGTCTCCAGCGCAGCGACTGCTGAGCAGGAGCCTGCTGCGCTCTCGCCCGAGATCGCCTTTGACCTGCCCGCTGCTGCGCAAAGCGGTGCCGACCCGGCACCCGTGCCCACTGCTGCGCCCGTGGCAGCTGCAGCCCCAGCGCCCGACATCGAGGACGAACTGCTCGAGGTCTTTCTTGAAGAGGCCCGTGAGGTGGTCGTCAACGGTTTGGCGGCCATTGCAGTGCTCAAGGATGAGCCTGGCAATCTCAGTGAACAGACCACTTTGCGCCGCGCGTTCCATACGCTCAAGGGCAGCTCAAGGATGGTGGGCCTGAACGATTTCGGCGAGGCCGCCTGGTCGATGGAGCAATTGCTCAACGCCTGGTTGGCGGAGCAAAAGCCCATGCAGCCGAGCTTGCTGGACCTCTCGTCCGACGCGCTGCGGGCTTTCAGCCGCTGGGCCGACGACATTGCTACGGGCCAGGCCTCCGCCTGGAGGCCAGACACCTTCCACGCGTCGGCCGATGCCATGCGACTGGATGGCAGTCTGGTGCCTCTGGTGGTTCCGGACGGCGCGCTGCCGCCGGCCGAAGCCTCCGTGGTGCCAGAACCCGCGGTGAACACCGACGAACAGTTTGGGAAGACCTTGTCCTTCGACGTTGCCGAGCTGCGCGCCGAAGAACCGCCGCAGGCCATCGAGGAAGACCTGGTCGTTCCCGATTTCGAAGCCACCGAAATTTCGGAGCACATGATCGAAGAGGCCGCGGCCGCGCCGGAAGTGGCGGAGGACATCGACTTCTCGGTCTTCAGCGCCGCGCTGAACGAAGCGCCGCCAGTGGCCGAGCCAGTGGTTCCGGATCCTTCGAGCGTGGATTTTGTGCTCGACCTTGAGCTTCCCGATCTGGAGCCTGTGGCTGCCGCTCCCGTCATCGACGAGCCGGTATCGCTGCTCGCGGCACCCGCGGATGAAGAGGCGGACGCAGCGCCGGCCCTGCCTTCCGCGGAGTCGATCGAAGCGGTCGAATTCCTCGAAGCGCAAGAGTTTGCTGAACTGGAAAAGCTTTTGGACGCTGGCGAGCCGGAGCACGCCACAGCGGCTGATGGCGTTGAGCCTGCCGTTGATGGTCTTCAGGAAGCCGAACCTGTGGCGGAGGCCATCGATCTGGCCGAGCCTCTGGCGCAGGACGACGCCTCGAGCGACGACGCCGTGAAGGTCATCGACACGCTGCGCATTCCGATCCCGCTGTACAACGTGTACCTGAACGAGGCCGACGAATGGTCGCGCCGTCTGGTGACGAGCCTGCAGGAATGGGCCCTGGAACTCCACGAGCCCCTGCCCGACAACGCCGTGGCGCTGGCGCACTCCCTGGCCGGCAGCTCGGCCACGGTAGGTTTCAGCGCACTGTCCGAAATGGCCCGCACGCTGGAGCATGCACTGCAACACGTGCAGTTCCAGTCTGGCGGCACCGAGGAGCAGGGCCAAGCCTTCATGGCAGCGGCCGAAGATATTCGGCGCCTGTTGCACCAATTCGCTGCAGGCTTCCTCAAGGAGCCGAGCCAGGAAGTGCTGGCGCAGCTGCGCCAGATCCTGGAAACCGAGGTCGAGAACACCCTCACGCCGCCCGAAGAAGATGCGGCAGAAGCGTTCCCGATGGATGCTGCGGAGCTGGTGCAGCCAGCGGCCCCAGAGGCATCAACCGTGGTTGAGACGCTGGATGAGCCGGAGACCTTCGCCGAGGCGACGCTGGAGCCCGCTCCGCTCATCGTTCCGCAAGGCCATGTGGCGCCCGCGCTGTCGGTGGTGGTTCCCGACCAGGATCAACTGGTCGACGACGCGATTGCCCGCGCCGTGGCGCTGGGTTCGGACGTGGACGACGATATCGATGCCATTGACGTCATCGATCCGGACCTGTTCCCGATCTTCGAGGAAGAGGCGGCTGAACTGTTGCCGCAGCTCGGCGGCGCTCTGCGCCAGTGGGCTTCCCGCCCCGATAACCTGGGTGCGCGCAGCGAGGTGCTCCGGGCACTGCACACGCTCAAAGGCAGTTCGCGCCTGGCAGGTGCGATGCGCCTGGGCGAGATGGCCCACCGGCTGGAATCAGCCATCGAGCACCTCGACGCAGAAACGGTCACCACTGACCAGATCGAGCCTTTGCAAGGCAGTTTTGACGGGCTGCAGGCCAATTTTGATGCCCTGCGTGCGATCGGCCAGACCGGTGCGGACACGGTGGTGTCGCTGCCTGTGGAGCCGAGTCGTTCGGGCACTTCCACAGCGGCACCGACAGAAGCAAGCTCTGCAGCAGTAGCTCCCGCGCCTGCAGGTGCAGCTGCGGTACCGCTGATCAGCACCCAGGCAGCCCGCATGCCCGGACCCTCGCAGCTCGCACCTTTGCGCGTGGCGTCGAATCAGTCGGTGCGCGTGCGCGCCCAGTTGCTGGACCGCCTGGTCAATCAGGCTGGCGAGGTGATGATCAGCCGCTCACGCCTGGATGTGCGCCTGGGGCAGTTCCGCAGTTCGCTCACCGATCTTTCGGGCAACCTCGACAGGCTGCGGCAACAGCTGCGCGACATCGAAGTGCAGGCCGAATCGCAAATGCAGTCGCGGCTGGCGCTGTCCAAGGATTCCGCTGCGGGCTTTGATCCGCTGGAGTTCGACCGCTTCACCCGGGTGCAAGAGCTCACGCGCATGATGGCCGAGTCGGTGAACGACGTGGCCACCGTGCAGCGCAACCTGCAGCGCGCGATGGAAGGTGCTGAGGACGACCTCATTGCCCAGGGCCGCCAGGCCCGCGAGCTGCAGCGCGATTTGCTGCGCACCCGCATGGTGGAGTTCGAGGGCATTGCCGAACGTCTGTACGCCGTGGTGCGCCAGGCGTCCAAGGAAACCGGCAAGCAGATCAAGCTCGATATCACCGGCGGCTCCATTGAAATGGACCGCGGCGTGCTGGACCGGATGACGCCTGCGTTCGAGCATTTGCTGCGCAACTGCGTGGCCCACGGTATCGAAGACCCCGAAGTGCGCACGGCCGCAGGCAAGCCAGCTTCCGGAACGATCACGGTGGATCTGCACCACGAAGGCAACGACGTGTCGGTGGAATTCCGCGACGACGGTGCTGGCCTGAATTTGCCGCGTATTCGTGAGAAGGCTCAGGCGCAAGGCATCGTGGAGCCCGGCGTGGAGCTGAGCGACGCAGAGGCCGCCCAACTGATTTTCATGCCTGGGTTCTCTACGGCTTCGGAGGTTACGGGGCTCGCAGGGCGCGGGATTGGCATGGACGTCGTCCGCGCCGAAATCAACGCGCTTGGTGGCCGTATCGAGACTTCCACCGAAGCTGGCAGAGGGGCGGCGTTCCGGATGGTGCTGCCGCTGACTACCGCGGTGACGCAGGTGGTGATGCTGCGCGCAGGCGACCTGGCCATTGGCGTGCCTGCCAGCGTGGTCGAGATCGTGCGCCGCACTTCGGCCCAGGATCTGGAAGAGGCCTACCGCACCGGAACCTTCGACGACGGCACGGAAAAGGTCCCTTTCTTCTGGGCAGGTGCCCTGCTGCAGGCCTCGGGCCGCAGCCATGAGCCTGCCGGCAAGACCCGCCCTGTGGTGATTTTCCGAAGCGCCGCACAGCGCATCGCGATGCACGTGGACGAAGTGCTGGGCAACCAGGAAGTTGTGGTGAAGAACCTGGGTCCCCAGCTGTCCCGTCTGCCCGGTCTGGCCGGCATGTCGGTGCTGGCTTCGGGTGCTGTGGTGCTGATCTACAACCCGGTCGCTCTGTCGACGGTGTACGGCGAGCAGGTTCGCGCCGCCAGTGTGGGTTTGCCACCGGTCGCACAAGAGCGTGGCACCGGTTCTGGCAAGGCCTTGGTATCCCCGCAGTTGGCGGGCCCAAGCCAGGTGCCACTGGTGTTGGTGGTCGACGATTCGATCACGGTGCGCCGCGTCACGCAGCGCCTGCTGCAGCGCGAAGGCTACCGGGTCTCCCTAGCGGCCGACGGCCTGCAGGCGCTCGAGCGCCTGCAGGAAGAACGTCCGACCGTGGTGCTCTCCGACATCGAAATGCCGCGCATGGATGGTTTTGACCTGGCGCGCAACATCCGGGCCGACGGTGCCCTGCGCGACCTGCCGATCATCATGATCACCTCGCGGATCGCCGAAAAGCACCGCGAGCATGCGATGGAGCTGGGCGTGAACCACTACCTGGGCAAGCCGTACTCGGATGAGGAGCTGCTGAGCCTGGTCCAGCACTACGCTCGCCTGGAGGCCGCAGCCGCCGAGGCGTGAGCCAAGCATCGGCGGACGAACGCACGGTGGCCACGGCATGCAGCGCCCTCGGATGCTGCAGGCTGGGTCCACCTGAATTTCCGCAACGGGCGCCCTGGAGGCGCCCTTTTTTTGAGCTGTCCATGCGCCCAGATTCCGATGTCGTCATCGAGCCCACGTCCCCCGCCCCGTTCGGCGACAACCGGCTTTTGGCCTGCCTGGCACTGGTCGCGCGGGAGCGCGCGTCAGACCTCTTCTTGCTGGCCGGGGCACCGCCCACCATCAAGCGCCAGGGCGCTTTCCTGCCCATCAGCCAGCAGTTGCTGACGGCGCATGACATCCGCGCCATGGCGTACTCGATCATGGGCAAGGCGCAGCACCATGAGTTCGAAACCACGATGGAATGCGACTTTTCGTATGCCACCGTGCAGGGCGACCGCTTTCGCGTCAACGTGCACCTGCAGCGCGGCCAGGTGGGCATGGTCATACGCCACATCGCCTCGCACATTGCATCGCTCGATGAGCTGGGTCTGCCCCAGGTGCTCAAAGAGCTGGCGTTCCTGAAGGGCGGCCTGGTGTTGACCGTGGGGTCCGCCGGAGCGGGCAAGACGACCACCCTTGCTGCGCTGCTGGACCACCGCAATGCGAATTCGTCCGGCCACATCCTCACTATCGAAGACCCGATCGAATACCTGCATCCGCACAAGAAATCGCTTGTTACCCAGCGCGAGGTCGGCATCGACACGCGGTCCTACGACGAGGCCCTGCGGCGGGCGATGCGCGAGGCTCCCAACGTGATCATGATCGGCGAGATCCGCGACCGCGCCACGATGCAGCACGCGCTGCACTACGCTGAATCGGGCCATCTGTGCGTGTCCACGCTGCATGCGCACAACGCCAACCAGGCGGTGCAGCGCATCCTCAATTTCTTCCCGGAGCATGCGCACAAACAGCTGCAGATGGACCTGTCGCTCAACCTGCGCGCAGTGATTGCGCAGCGGCTCATCCGGGGCGTCTCGTCGCGCCTGGTGCCTGCCACCGAGGTGATGCTGCTCACGCCCTACGTGGCCGACCTCATCCAGAAAGGGCAGATCGACGAGCTCAAGACCGCGATCAGCCGTGGCGTGGAGCAGGGCATGTGCAGCTTTGACCAGTCACTGTTCGCGCTGGTGGAGTCGGGCGCCATCACGGCTGAGGAAGCCATCGCCAACGCGGACAACCGCACGGATCTGTCCCTCAAGCTGCGGCTGGCGGCCGGTGGGTCGCTGAACGTGACAGGCATGACGATGCGGGACACACCGTTGGTCTGAGGCGGCACGGCAGCACGGCGGCAGTGGCATCGGCTGCGATGCCGTGGCATCTAGCGGTGCGGCGCTTGCCCACGTGCCACTGCCTTGCTCCGTCACGCGCTCTGCCATTGCATCGCAAAAACCCATTCGCGCCGAACTCGTCGGCGCGCAGCACGAGGCTTCGACAAGCCCAGCCCTCCCAGCCCGGCCCAGCCCCGACGGTATCGAATGATTGAGCGCAGTTCGTGTCAGTCGCGCGCCTTCACCACCGCGTACCGCGCCAGCGTCCGATGCCTTGCCACGTCATGGTCCACTATGGGCAGCGGGTAATCGGAGCCCAGCTGCACGCCCGCGCCCTGCAGCTCCAGCGGCTTGGCCTTCCAGGGGGCGTGCAGCGCCGCATTCGGCAACCCGGCCAGCTGAGGCACGTACCGGCGGATGAACTTGCCGTCCGGGTCGAACTTCTCGCTTTGGCTCACCGGGTTGAAGATGCGGAAGTACGGCTGCGCGTCGCAGCCGCTCGAACTCGCCCACTGCCAGCCCCCGTTGTTGGCCGAGAGGTCGTAGTCGTTGAGCTGCAGCGCAAAGTACGCCTCGCCCCTGCGCCAGTCCAGCCCCAGGTCTTTGACGAGGAAGCTGGCAACGACCATGCGCAGCCGGTTGTGCATGTAGCCCGTCTGGTTGATCTGGGCCATGGCTGCGTCCACCAGGGGGTAGCCGGTGCGCCCTTCGCACCAGGCCGCGAACAATTCGTCGGCCGCGGGGCCCGTCTCCCAGGCGATGTTGTCGTAGGCGGGCTTGAAGCTTTGCCCCACCACGTGGGGGTGGTGGTACAGGATTTGAAAATAGAAATCCCGCCAGATCAGTTCGCTGAGCCATGTGGCTGCGCCGGGGCTTCCCTGCCGCACGCGCTCGAGTGCCGTGCGGGCGAGCAGGCGGGGCGAGATGGTGCCAAAGCGCAGGTGCACGCTCAGGTAGCTCGGGCCCTTGATCGCGGGGAAGTTGCGCGCATCGTCGTACCGGTCGATGCGCTCCGTAAAGTCGTTCAGCAGCTGGTGCGCGCCCTGGCTTCCGAGCGGGATCTTCAGCTGCGCCAGCTCCGTGGGCAAGAAGCCCAGCGCGTCCAGCGTGGGCACGGGCTGGCACAGCCCTTCGGGCCGGGGCGCGAGCCGCGCGGCATAGCGCTCTACCGGGTAGCTGCTCAGGTAAAACGGATTGATCTTTTTGAGCCACGCGTTCTTGTAGGGCGTGAACACGCTGTAGGGATTGCCCACCTGGGTGAGCACCTCGTTGCGCTCCAGGATTGTGTGGTCCTTGAAGGTATGAAACGCGCGGCCTTGCGCGGCCAGCCGGGTGCGGACGGCGCTGTCTCGCGCCAGCGCCTGGGGTTCATCGTCGTGGTTGGCAAACACGGCCTGCACGCCCAGCGCTTGCGCAAGGCCCGGAATCGCTTCTGCCGCGACAGCGTGGACCACAATGAGCCCTGCACGTTCGTGGCCGGCAAGGCCACGCAGCGCGGCGTCCAGCTCCGCCACCGATTCACGGATGAACTCCACGCGCCGGTCTTTGCGGGGCAGCGGGTCCAGGATGTCGCGGTCAAAGACAAAAGCGCAATGCACCTGCTGGCACTGTGTCAGGGCGTGGTACAGGGCGGCCTGGTCCTCAACGCGCAGATCGCGCCGGAACCAGACCAGCCCGCTGGAATACGAGGGCACCAAGGGGGGCTGCATGTTCACCGTTAAAATTGCGGGATGTCCACCGATTCTGCGCCCATCAACCTGACGCATCACTTCCTGATCGCGATGCCCGGCCTGGAGGATGAGTCTTTCGCGCGCAGCGTGGTCTACCTGTGCGAGCACAGCGAACGCGGCGCGCTCGGGCTCATCATCAACAAGCCCACCGACATCACCTTGAAGGGCCTGTTCGACAAGGTCGACCTGTCCCTGCGGCGCGAAGACCTCACCAAAGAGCCCGTGTTCCAGGGCGGTCCGGTACAGACCGAGCGCGGCTTCGTGCTGCACGAGCCCATGCTCTTTGAGAGTGCCGAGGCCGATGAATCGGTCTATGCGTCCACCATGACCATTCCGGGGGGCCTGGAGATGACGACCTCCAAGGACGTGCTCGAAGCCCTCTCGACCGGTGCAGGCCCGCGCCGCGTGCTGATTACGCTGGGCTACTCGTCCTGGGGCGAAGGGCAGCTCGAGACCGAACTGGCCGAGAACGCCTGGCTCACCGTGGCGGCCGACCTGTCGGTGATCTTCGACACCCCCGTGCCCGAGCGCTACGACCGCGCCCTGGC